>JAFVYT010000082.1 GCA_017508505.1 Clostridia bacterium | reverse complement strand
CATTTCAGGCCGTGGTGCTCTGATTCGATCTTGCTACTTTGCGACTGATTGCCGCTGGTGCCCGTAAAGTAAGCGGCAAGGCAGCCTGTTTTCTCCTCCAATTTATCACGCAGTCTTCCCACCCAGCTGGGGCAGATGGAGCGGAAGCCGATGTCGGAGGCAGCGTCACAATGGGCCTGAAAGTTGACCATTACAATGTCCTTCTTCCCTTCCCGCTGAAAGCGCAGTACCGTCAGATCGGGGTCGGAGCGGGTGGCGTGGCCCACCAGAACGGCACCCTTGGGGATGCCCGTGTTAAAGGAGTGCTTTTCGCCCTTATCGGTAATATAGTGGCGGGTAAAATTCATTCCCACGAGCTCTTTTTTGCCTGCGAAAAGGGAAGCGGGGGCAAGATCCGACAAAGCCTCTTTTGCGGCACGGATGAGAATCTCTTCCCAGCGGGCCAAAAAAATCTTGAACCAAGGAGAGGGGGTATTATGAGAGTGAATGGCGCCGAAGAAAATATGATCCTCGGGCACCCCCGTTTCACGGGAGACGGCGGCACGAAAGCGCTCCTGCAGGGAGACACGGAAGGCGAGAATATCGGCGGTGTAAATCAGAAGGGTCTCTGTTTCATTTCTTACGGCAATACAGGTGGAATAGATCTCCTCCTCGATCTTTTCCCAAAGACGGGTGGCATCCCCACCGTAGCCTGCAAGGCCGATGGGATAATCGGGGGTCATATTGATCTTGGCAAAGCCTGCCTGTAAGAGCTTTTCCATTGCTTTGATCTCCTTTGTAGGTTTTTTTCATGATACCACAACTTCGATGCGAAGCCCCAAAGGCGACACGCCTTTGCGATTGTGATACAATGAACTCTTGGGCGTCGAAATCTTTGATTTCGTTTACGCCGTGAGGTTATTATACTGTATGAAGCGGGGGAAACAAGGATCTTTACAAAAAAGACACAATATGTTTTTGAAAAATTGAAAAAAACTTGAATTTGCGGGGTTTTTCATATTGATTTGATATCGCCAAGAAGCGCTACCCAAGCATCGGCCATTTTTTCGGCGGTGCCCTCTACGAAAAAGCCGCTCCAGCCCAGAGCCTCGTAGGCATAGTATTCGTATGCCTCACGGCAGGCAAGGTAGCCGGAATTGCCCGTAATGATAAAGCTGTGCTTGAAGGGGGTGTGCTCCTTGACGAAGAGCCCCTGATCGGAGAAGGTCTCGTTGGTGTTGACCACAACGCCCAGATCCCCGATGCAAAAGGCGCTAAGCTCCAAAAAGGGAGGGGTTTTGTTTTCCTGTCTCGCACGGATGCCCTTGGCGTGACCGATGGAATAAATGCCGTGGGCCTTGCAGTAGGCGGTGGCCTTCTCGGGATCCTTTTCCTCGGTGCGGATGCGAATGGCCTCCATGGCGTGGTCGTACAGGTGGGCATCGGAGTGGTTCGGCTCGGCATCCATACGGATCCGCTTGGCGGCGATCCTCGTGCCTTCCACAGGCTCCATACACTCGGCGAGAACCTCGGCGGCATATTCTCCCATCTTTTCCCCGTATTCAAACCATTTTAAGTGGTGCTTTTCCGATTCGATCTTGCTGTTTTGCGACTGATTGCCGCTGGTGCCCGTAAAGTAAGCGGCAAGGCAGCCTGTTTTCTCCTCCAATTTATCACGCAGTCTTCCCGCCCAGCTGGGGCAGATGGAGGTAAAGCCGATGTCGGAGGCAGAGTCGCAATGGGCCTGCCAGTTGACCAAGACGATATCCTTCTTGCCGTCTCGCTTCAGGCAAAGCACCGTCAGATCGGGGTCGGAGAGGGTGGAGTGGCCTACCAGAACCGCATCCTTGGGGATGCCCGTGTTGGCAGAGTGTCTTACGCCCTTGTCGGTAATGTAGTGGCGGGTAAAATTCATTCCCACGATCTCTTTTTTGCCTGCGAAAAGGGAAGCGGGGGCAAGATCCGACAAAGCCTCTTTTGCGGCACGGATGAGGATCTCTTCCCAGCGGTCCAAAAAAATCTTGAACCAAGGAGAGGGGGTATTATGAGAGTGAATGGCGCCGAAGAAAATATGATCCT
>JAFVYT010000081.1 GCA_017508505.1 Clostridia bacterium | reverse complement strand
AGGAAAAGAGCGGCCCCAGGCAAAGAGTGATGAGAACGAGGGAATACAAAAAGCCCAAATGCCCGTAAAGAGGGGATTTTTCCCCCTGCGGGATCAAAATGCGGATCCCTGCCCATAAAAGCGAGAGACAAAAGATGCCGATGGCCCAGCGATTCATCCGAGACCTCCCTTCGTTTTCAAAAACAGCACGATGGCAAAGATCAGAAAAGCCCCTTGGGCAATGAGAAGTGCCATCATCAGATCCAGAACCTTTGCCAAGGCGGTCAGAAATCGCCGACAGCGGCTTTCTTCCAGCATCTCACCCACCCCCGATGCAAGAGCAAGAAAGGCCTTTTGAATGGCAAGGGTGAGGATCGGACGGAGAAGCAGATACAGAATCACCCCGAGGGCGATTCCGCCGCACTCCCCCTTGATGAGGGTAAAGGCGGCGGAAAGATTCCGACTGCTTTCTCCCAAGGCTCCTCCTACGATGGGAACGAAGCTTCCTGCCGCAAAGCGAACCGAGCGAAGCGCGAGGGAGTCCTTGGCCGTGGCAAAAACGTTCTTGATCGCCAGGATGGCTGAAACGGTAGAAAAGAAGAAGACGAGGATACGCTTTCCTGTCTTGTGAAAAAAGGAAAGGATTCCCCCAACCCCCTTTTCCTCCATCCCCTCCAGAAAGCTAAAGCAAAATAAGGTGCGAATCAGGGGGAGCAGGGTAGAGGACACGAAAGCACCGATTGCTTGAACCACAAAGCCGGTATAGGCGCTTTGCAGAGCCGCTGACTCCACCGCCCCCGAAAGGGTAAGGAGCACCGTGGTCACAGGAAGAAGGCCCAAGGTGAAGGTATTCAAAGCCTGAACGGCTTTGCTTGTCATCTGAAAGGCGACACTGAGATGGGAAAAGGAAAAAATTGCTGCCGTTAACAGAAAGAACAGGTCGAAGGCGCTCTGCACCCCGTCCCCAAAGCTTTTCCGAAATCGGTCGAAGAGCACCGACGCCAAAACGAGCACCAAAAGCCCCGTAAACAGACCGAGACTCTTCCCCAGGCCAAAGCTTACGGCATCCAGGATTCCGTCTCCGACCTGCTTTATGGTCGAAGAGGGGGAGGGATCCTCCAGAAAGGAGTCAATGTCGCTTTTCTCGATTCCCTCGGGGAGAAGTGCATCCAGGTCCTCCACGCCCGAAAACTCCCGCAGTGCATCCTCTTGGGCAGCATGAACCGGAAGAAAGAAAAGAGCCGCGGAGAGAAGGATAAAGAGAAGCACACGCAGAATTCTTTTCATCTAAAGCACCTCCTCCATAAGAGCCAAAATTCTCTCCAAAAGAGGCAGGGAAAGGGTTAGGAGGGAAGCCTTTCCACAGAGCTCCACCCGTCCCGCAAGGCTCTCCTCTCCAAGGTCTCGGCAAAAGGAGGCACAAAAGCCCGAGAGCAGGGTGATTCCGAGTCCCTTTAACAGCGGAGTCAGAATGCTCTCCAGTTCCGCCCGTTCCGCCATATCCCGAAAGACGTTCAGGATTGGCAGCACCTCCCGCAGGAATACAAGGAGAAGCACGCATCCCGCTCCCATAAGAATGAGCCCGCGGTATTTTGGAGCAAGGGGAGCCGTCACGGCCACGAGGATCGCGGCGAAGAGTCCGAATAGGCAGACGGAGGCGACGTTCATCACAAGCCGAAGGCATCCCGCACCGTCTCGATCAAGCGGGAGATCTCTCCCACCAAAACGAGCAGCACGATCAGAATTCCCGCCAAGGTTACGTAGGTGGCCTGCTCGTCCTTGCCGTTGTTTTTTAAAACCTGGCACAGAACCCCAACCAGCATCCCGACCCCTGCGATCTTGATTAAGAGCGTAACGTCCATATCCTTCTCCGATCAAATCAGTAAAATGAAAATGCCCGCCCCGGCGACGAGCCCCGTAACACGGGCAGTGGCGGCTCCCGACTCCCGTTTTTTTCGCCCTTCCTCCTCCGTGTGCCGAAAAAGGGCCAGAATTCGCTCGCAGTCCTTGACCTGACTTTCCCTTGACTGCATTCCGAATCGCTCCCCAAAGGCCAAATATGCCTCGGAAACGGCATCCGAGGCGCCGCATTCCTCCAGATCCGCCGCAATGGCTCGGTGCAGGGCTCCACAGGGGTCCCGCTCCAGCTCTCGGGCATACGTGTCGAGAAAGGCCTGAAGGCGGCGTTCCTTTCCCGAGAAGGCGCGCAGGATCTCACCTTGGGCGTCACCAAAGACGCGGATGCGAAAGGTCAGATGCTCCAGAAAGTCGATCCGCCCCAAAAGCCATTTTCCAATATCCAAATACTGCCTTCTGCGCCATTCTCCGATCAAAACGGGCAGGATTCCCACAAGCCCGATTCCCAAGAGCCTTGTCATACCGCCTCAAACTCGATGCCGGAGCGGTACCGTTCTCCGGGGATTCGCCTTAAAAGTGCCAGATACGAAAAGACCTCCGTCTCCAAAAGAAGACGCAGAAAGGGTCGGGCACGTGCCTGTCGAAAGCTTGCCGCGTGAGCCGTTGCAAAAAACATGACGCCCCCTCCCGCCGCTCCGAGGATGGCCTCTGCCTCCTCCTTACCGCCGATTTCGTCGCAAAGGATCACCTCGGGGGAGAGGAGTCGGGTCGCCATACGGATCCCCTCTCCCTTACAGTACCCCGAGAGGAGATCGCAAAGACCGCCCGCCTTGGCAGAAAGAGAGGAGGGGAAGATTTCCTGTCCCGAATCCACCACGCAGGTGCGAAGCGGGGCGTGGCCGTTCTCCCCGCGTGAGAGGCTGATCGCCAGATCCCGCAGAAGGGTGGTCTTTCCCTCTCCGGGAGGAGAGAGGATCAGCGTCGAGGAGAGGCTCGGGGAGGGAAAGGCATTCAAAAACGGCTTTGCCGCTCCCGGCACAGCCCTTGGTATTCGAAGGCTCGCCCCTTCAAATACCTCAGGGAGAAAGGAGCTCTGATCCTTCTTACGGATGCAGACGCCGAGGCGATACCCCTCCTCATCCACCAGAAAGCCATCCTTGAGTGTATCAAAGTAGCGATAAACGCACCCGCTGCAAAAGGCGGCTACGTAGCTTCGGATTTCCCTTGCGTCGGTGCGAAGTCCTTGCTCCACTCCGCATACTCGCCCCTTTTCATCCAAAAAAAGATTCCCCCGAAAATGGGTCAGAGAAAGCGGCCGATCCCGTCTCAGGCGAATCTCACAGATCCCGTCCCAATCCCGAAACCGTGCCAAGGCGTTTCTGATCCTCGGGGGAAAATGCATCCAATGCTCCATCAGTCCCATGCTTTTTCTTCCTTTCCGTTCCTTGGTTTACTCTATGAAGGAGGAGGGAAAAATAGAACAAAAAAAGAAGCCCCGAGAGGGCTTCTTCAATCAATGAGAAAGGGGGTAAAGCTGCGGTAATCCGAGGAAACCAAGGTAAATCGAATTCCTTCCTCATATTCGAAAAGGGGCTTTGTGCCCCAGTTGTGCAAATGTCCGTAATATACGCGCTTGACGCCGTATTCCTTTAATACGGATAAAATGGGATTATAACGGCAGGCCGACGTAATGATGGGGTAGTGGGAAAAGCAAATGATTTCCGCGTCCTCCCCCGCCTCTTTTAATTCCCATTGCAGTTTTGCTCCCGCCTCCAGGGACATCCCGAAGCGCAGAGCCTCCCTGCGCAGGACCTTTTCATCCTGCTCGGTCATCCTGTCCTCACACATCCAGCCCCTTGACCCGCAAAGGATCTTCCCTTGGGCCGGGATCGCCTCATTCTGCAAAAAGCGAATGGAGTGAAAGCCGTTCTCCTCCAAAAAGGCCGAAAGCTTTGCCTTGGAGGGCCACCAATAGTCGTGATTTCCCTTCATCAGGATCTTTTCACCGGGGAGGGAATGGATGAAGGCGAAATCCTCTACCGCTTCCTTTAAGTCCATTGCCCAGGAAATATCTCCCGGCACCACGACGGTATCCTCTTCGGAGACGACCCGCTCCCAGTTTTCCTTGAGACGCACCTCAAAATCCGCCCAATTGCCTCCAAAGACGTCCATAGGCTTTTCCCCGGATAGGGAAAGGTGCAGGTCTGCCAGGGTAAATAAAGCCATAGCCTTTGGCTCCTTTCGTATAAAATCACAAAACCGGACCACACTAGAAAAAAAGAGAAAGGAGAGCGGTCAATGGAAGGAATCACGCTGGATTCGTCTTCGGTACCGGAGCACATCAGGGGGATTCGCTGTAACGTGAAAAACTGCGTTTACAACGATATGAGCTCCTACTGCACCGCCCGTCAGGTTAGCATCGGTCCCAGCTACGCCAGCTCGGGGATCGATACCATCTGCGGTACGTTTCGCCCCAGAAACCGATAAAAGAAGCGCCCTTCGGGGCGCTTTTCTTATGCCTCAAAGGCAAAGGGCGTGTGCCGTACGCCGACCCGATCAGAGCCCTCTTTTTCCAAAACCAGCTCCACCGCATCAAAGCGGGGGAGCAGTCCTCTTGTCAGTCGCGGCTCCTGAAGCATAAAGATTCGTGCGGCCTTTCGGATGTGATCTCGTTTTTCACGGTCGATTTTCTCCGCCCCGCGGCCGAAGCGCGCTTCGCTCTCGGCGGTTCGGGTCTTCACCTCTACGAAAACCAGTTCGTCGTTTTCCTGCATGATAAGGTCGATCTCACCGTATTTTGTGGTAAAGCCCGCGCGAATGAAAAGGTAGCCCTTTTTCTCAAGGAAGAGCCTTGCCAGATATTCCCCCCGTGCACCAAACTCCTTGTTCGTCACGCGAGACCTCTCTTTTTCAGAAAGCTTTTTCGGTGAATGGGGGAGGCCCCGTAGCGCTCCACCGCCTCAAAATGTGCTTTGGTGGGATATCCCTTGTGCTTGGCAAAGCCGTATTCGGGATAGGCACGGTCCATCTCCAGACAGGCCCGATCTCGCAGGACCTTGGCAATGATGGAGGCGGCGGCAATGCTGGGACTCTTGGCATCTCCCTTGATCACGGCTACGGCCGGCTGAGAAAAGCCCCGTACCACGTTTCCGTCCACCAGAAGAAAGTCGGGCTCGACGGAGAGAGCATCTACCGCACGGCGCATCGCAAGCATGCTTGCGTTTAAAATGTTGATCTCGTCGATCTCCTCGGGGGAGGCGGTGCCAAAGCCCCAAGCCACGGCGTTTTTTGTGATCTCCTCAAAGAGAGCCTCCCGCTTCTTTTCGGAAAGCTTCTTGGAATCGTTCAGCCCCTCGGGTACGTACCCTGCGGGCAAAATGACGGCACCTGCAAATACAGGCCCCGCCAAGGGGCCCCGTCCCGCCTCGTCCAGCCCGCAGACCGTGCGGCACCCCTTTGGGATCAGGGTCATCTCAAAGTTAAAGTCCACTTTCCTTCGGCTCCTCTAAGGTAATACGTCCGATGACGCCCCCGCGAAACTCCTCTAACAGTTGCGCGGAAAGACGCTCTTCATTGACCACGCCGCCGCTCATCAAAAAGCCGCGCCGCCGTCCGATGATCTGAAACAGCTCGTAGGT
>JAFVYT010000080.1 GCA_017508505.1 Clostridia bacterium | reverse complement strand
GGCGATCCTCATCTCCTTCCTCTCTCCCTTCGTTGCCTTCCTTGACTCCATTCCCGGCTGTGTCATGGGCGGCGTTTGCATCACCCTTTACGGCTTCATCGCCGTTTCGGGTCTGAAGATGATCCAGAAGGTCGACCTTGAGGATCACGCCAACCTCTTCACCGTCTCCGTCATTCTCATCACGGGCATCGGCGGCATGGCGATCGCCATCGGCAAGGTCACCATCACCGCCATCGCCTGCGCACTGATCCTTGGCATCATCGTCAACATCGTGCTCAACAAGTGGAAGAAGCCCGCAAAGGCCGATGACACGGAGGCAGATCAGTAATGAAGGATTACAAAAACGTCATCATCTTCGACCACCCGCTCATTCGCCATAAAATTGCGATCCTGCGCGACGAGCGTACCAGCATGAAGGAGTTCCGCGAGCTGGTCGAGGAGATCACAACGCTCATGACCTACGAATGCCTCAAGGAGGGCGTGCCCACCACCGAGATCGAGGTCAAAATGCCCCTTGAGACCTGCACCCAGCGCGTCGTCAAGGATAATGCCATCGTCATCGTGCCCATTCTCCGCGCAGGCCTTGGCATGGTCAACGGCATCCACGTGCTCTTCCCCTCCGCGCGCGTCGGCCATATCGGTATGTACCGCAATGAGGAAACGCTGATGCCCGAAACCTACTATTGCAAGCTCCCCCAGGGCATCGAGGATAAGCTCGTGCTCGTGGTAGACCCGATGCTCGCAACCGGCGGCAGCGCCTGTGACGCCCTTCAGATGCTGAAGAACAAGGGCTGCAAGCACATCAAGTTTATGGCCATCATCGGTGCACCGGAGGGCATCACCAAGGTTGCCGAGGAGCACCCCGACGTGGATATCTACGTTTCCACCCTCGACCGCTGCCTGAACGAAAACGGCTACATCCTTCCCGGTCTGGGGGATGCGGGCGACCGTCTGTTCGGCACCAAATAACAAAGAAAAAAGAGAAGCACGCTATCGCGTGCTTCTCTTTTTTTTGCGGGGCTTATTTTAAGTAGGTTTCCGCGAGGGCGTAAAGAACGCACTCGGTGATCTGATCCATTCCCTTGTAGTTGGGGTGGAGCACGCCGTCGCACATATGCGATGCCACGTTCTTGTAGGTAATGCCCGTTCCGTTGTAGAGGTCTACCACGCTTGCCCGATGCTTTTCCGCAATCTCGGCGATGGCCGCGTTGTGCTTCTCCACGTCCTTGGGACGGACGGTCTTGTCGGCGAGACTGCTGGTATAAACGAGGGTGCAGAGGTACACGTCCGCCTCGGGGTATTCCGCCTTCATCCCGCTGATCATTTTATCGTAGGCGGACTTGAAGTCGGCCTCGGTCACGCCCCTTCGAAAATCGTTGATGCCCAGATATACCACGATCACGTCGGGCTTGACCCCGTCGTTGTTATGTAGCTGCTTGGCACGGGCGATGCCGCGGCTCGTCACCCGATCTCCCGACCAGGAGTTGTTCACCAAAAGCTCCATTCCCGTAGCGCTTACGGTCTGCATCCACCAGGTCTCGTTGACGTCGGAAAAGCCGTTTTTGTTGTTCTTATAATACACGGCGTTGTCCCCGATGGTGGCGTTGTATTCGATGCCGTTGGAATACCCCTCGAAGGTGGAGATGCTGTCCCCGATGAAGGAGACCCGCTTCCCCTTCAGCACCTCCGCAAGCCTTGCGTTTCTGGCGGCCTTCTCCTCCTCGGTCAGGCGAAGGGCGATGGGCACCTCCTGAGTGGCAGGCTCAGGAGAGGTCTCGGCGGGGGTCTGCACCGAGGGCTTAGGCGCTTGGGGCGGTGCCGTGGCGGTGACCGTTTCCGTGGCCGCCTCGGTTTCGTCGGCATACAGATCGATCTTCTGAGCACAGCCGCAGAAAAGGAGGGCGATCAAAAGAATCAGCGCAAAAAGTCTTGTTTTCATAAAAAACTCCTTTCTGAAAAATACTCGCCTCCATTTTACCACAGTTTTATAAAAAAGCAAATGGCAAGACTCCCAAAAATCGGAAGAAAAAATGTGAAAAATCATCAAAAAGGAATTGACACGCTTTTATGTGGAGTGGTAAAATGTCTGTGTGTATTCGTTTGTGAAAACAGACGCAAATGCAACTTCAAAAGGAGGTCATAATCAATGACGAAAAAGAATGCTACCAAAAAAGCACTTTTGATGAGCCTCTTGTCTCTTCTTCTTTGTGTGTCAATGCTTGTTGGTACGACCTTCGCTTGGTTTACGGACAGCGTGACCAGCGCAGGCAACATCATCAAGGCCGGTAATCTGGATATCGAAATGGAGTGGAAGGATGCCACCGCTACCGGCAAGCAGCAAAGCTATCTGGACGCCTCCAAGGGTCCCATCTTCCACTACGAGCTTTGGGAGCCCGGGTACGTAGAGGCAAAGAACGTCAACATCAAAAACGTTGGCTCTCTTGCCCTCAAGTATGCTCTGAGCATCGTTCCCACCGGTGAGGTCAGCGCCCTTGCCAACGTGATCGACGTCTACTATGCAGACGGCGAGATCACCCTGGCCGACAGAGCCATGACCGAGCTGACCAAGGTCGGCACCCTGGCCGAGGTTCTGAGCGGAATGCCCGCCAATATGAACGGCACCCTCAAAGCAGGCGACAACGTCACCGTAACCATCGCTCTGAAGATGCGCGAGGAGGCAGGCAACGAGTATCAGGGTCTTGCCATCGGCTCTTCGTTTGCCGTAAAGCTCTTTGCCACTCAGCTTATGCACGAGTCCGACTCCTTCGGATCCGACTACGACAAGAACGCCCCCTGGACCGGCGAGGTCGATACCGCTTGGTACGACGCTTCCGAGGCGGAATTCGTCCTGACGAGCGCCGAGGAGCTGGCAGGTCTGGCTTCCCTGGTCAACAGCAAGACGAATCACTTTCAAAACAAGACCGTCAAGCTCGGTGCGGACATCAACCTGTCGAACCTGAGCTGGACCCCCATCGGCTCTGCCGATGCAGGCTTCCAAGGCACCTTTGACGGAGACGGCCACACCGTTTCCAACCTCTACGTAGAGGCTGACAACAACGCAGGTCTCTTCGGCTATGCCCTTAACGGCGGCAACGTCAAGAACCTGACCGTGGAAAACGCCTACGTGAAGGCCAACGACTACGCCGGTGCCATTATGGGCCGCGGCTACACCGACATCGACAACTGCCACGTAAAGAATGCAACCGTGATCACCACCCCCTACCTGATGGACGACGGCGTCACCTATGACGGCGGTGCCAAGGCAGGCGGTATCATCGGACAGCTTCTGGAGGGTGCGGGCAACACCGTCACCAATTGCTCCGCTACGGGCGTGAAGATCTACGGCTTCCGCGATCTGGGCGGTGTCGTGGGTATGGTTCACAACAACAACGCCTGCTCCGACAACACGGCCACCGACGTGACCGTCGGCTACGTGCTCTTTGACAAGATCACCGCAGACGAAAACGAGAACGCAGGTGCCATCTACGGCCGCGTGCAGTCCTCCGCCACCGTATCCCCCGCAAAGGACAGCACCGAGAATCTGAGCTTTACGCAGGTCTACGTGGTTTACGATGCCCTCTCCCTGAAGTCTCTGTCCAACTTCGTCAACGGGGTCAGCACCGCCTACAATCAGGACTCCTTCAAGAATCAGACCATCGTCCTCATCGACGACGTGGATCTGAAGGGCGAGGCCTTCGAGCCCATCGGCAAGACCTTTAATCAGTTCGAGTTCAAGGGTCACTTCGACGGACAGGGTCACACCGTTTCCAACTTCACCGTAAGTAACAAGCAGGGCGCTGCCCTCTTCGGCTTTGTACGCAGATCCGGCGCCTCCGGTGCCACTCTTCCCGGTGTGAAGAATCTCACCGTAAAGAACGTGGTTGCCAACGGCGGCGACTATGTGGGCGGCGTGGTCGGTCAGCTTTACGGCACCGTTGAAAACTGCCACGCGATCAACGTTACCGCGACCGCAACTCCCTTCCTGCTCAGCGACGGCGTCACCTATGACGGCGGTGCCAAGGCAGGCGGCGTCATCGGCTGGATCGAAAGCGGCGCCATCTACTCCGCTTCCGACTGTACCGCCAGAAACGTCACCATCAAGGCATACCGCGATCTCGGCGGCGTCATCGGTATGGCACATAACAACAACGTGATCACCAACTGCAAGTGCTACGATTCCAAGCTTTCCTACGGGTACCTGGCTTCTACCGACGTCTACAGCGGCAACACCCCCAACGGCAACATCGGCGAGGTCATCGGCAGACGCGGAACGGGTGTCACGGAAACCGGCACCTATTTCGAAAACGTCACCCTGAACTGATCCCCCGATCCACGGGATCCCATAAAAAAAGCAGTGAGCGCTCCGCTCACTGCTTTTTTTGTCCCCGCTTTTGATGGATGCTGCGCCGCGCTCGGCCCCGTCATTTGGGGAGGCCTGCGGTGGGGGGATAGCCGAAGTGGCGCTTGTAGGCACGGCTGAATTGGTACACGTCCGAGTAGCCCACCGAAAGGGCGATCTCCTTGACCGGGCGCTTCTCAAGGAGCATCTCGCAGGCCTTGTTCATCCTTAGCTCAGTCAGGAGGTGAAAGGGTGTTTTTTGATAGAGCTCCTTGACCACGCGGCGCAGGTAGACCGCGCTGACGTTGCAAAAGGTGGCCACCTCCTCCATCTGCAGATCCGCGCGGGCGCACTCCGACTGCAAATAGGAAAGGGCCCTCTCCCCGAGGCGCTCCTTCTCGCTTTTGACACCGTCCGTCCGAAACAGCAAAAAAGCAAGGCGATAGAGCTTGGAGAGGAGGTCGTACTGCGCCGAGGGCGTGCTATCATAGGCCCTCTCGGAGATCTCGCGGAAAAACGTCATTGCGGGCTTTTCGTCCAGCCCGCAGAGGGCGCAGGGACGGGCATCGGGGTCGGTCAGGTAAAAATTGACCGAGATGCTCTCGGCCTCCTCGAGGCACTCGTTGGTATAGGCGGTGCCCTCGGGGATAAAAATGCCCTGATTGCGATCCGTGACGATGACCCCGTCGGCAAAGGTAAACCGCAGCCGCCCCTTCAGCGTGATGATAAAGCAGCTCGCGTGCCGCGCACGAAAGGAAAGGACACGTCCCTTTTTGTCCTTCACGTAGGAAATATGCTTGAAGCGCTCGATGCGGATCCCGTTTTCGTTCATTTTCTTCACCCGCTTCATTGTAGCATCTTATTTCGTAATAATCAAGAAATTTTTCTTTTCTCCCGTTTCTTTTTGCGATTTTGTTTCGGAAATGCCAAATACTATACCGCTGCAAGCATTGCCTTCGGGGCCGCCGGGTGCTATGCTGAATAAAAAAGGAGGGGTATCTATGAAGTTTCAAGGAAAGGTTGCCATGATCACGGGAGCCGCCGTGGGCATCGGCCGTGCAGCGGCACTTTTATTTGCCCGTGAGGGGGCGGATCTGGTTTTGCTGGACGTCAACGCCGAGGCGCTCATCGGTGTGGAAGAGGAAACGAAGCAATGCGGATGCAGGGTTTTGACCTACGTCTGCGACGTTACGAATGAGGCGCAGGTCGGCGAGGTGGTCAAGGAAGCACAGGACGCCCTCGGCAAGATCGACATTTTGGTCAACAACGCGGCACTGTGGCGGGCCCGCTCCCGCTTTGAGGAGTCCTCCTCGGACCTGTGGAAAAAGTATCTTGACGTCAACGTCATGGGCGTTTACTACTGCACCCGTGCGGTCATCGGCGGAATGCTGGAAAACGGCTTCGGCAGGATCATCAATATCGCCTCCGTGGCGGGCGTTTACGGCAACGCCAAGATGGTGCATTACTCCACGACCAAGGGTGCGCTGATCGCTATGACCAAGGCCTTGGCCAAGGAGGTAACCGCCAAGGGCATTTTGGTCAACTGCGTATCTCCCGGCAGCGTCAGCAACTCTCAGAACGAGGACATCGACTTCTTCTCTCCCTCGGAGCTGAGCTTTATGGGCCGCACGGGCACCGACCGCGAAAACGCAAACCTGATCCTGTTTTTGGCAAGCGACGAGGCAAGCTACATCTCGGGTCAGAACATTCAGATCGACGGCTGTCGCAAGAAAATGTAATCACCGCTTCGGAAAAGCACTCGGAAGAGTGCTTTTCCTTCTTGATTTCCTCCGGAAAGCACCTTATAATGAAGACATCAAGCTGAATGGCCCTTGGGGGAGGTGTTGTGCCGCCTCGGGTGGGGTCGCGAAAGGAACGACCATGAGAATTCTGATCTGCCAATTCGGAAACGAAACGAACAGCTTTGCCTTGGGAAGGACCACGTGGGAAACCTTGGTTCCTCACGGCTGGATCAAGGGAGAGGACGTGCTGTCCATGTTCCAAGGCACCGCCACCTACGTGGGCGGTGCTCTGCAGGCAATGGAGGAGGCGGGCGCAGAGCCGCTCCCCATCGACCTTGCCACCAAGGGGGGCAACTTCGGTGCGGGGCCGACCATGGCCATGGAGTGCGCACAATACGCGATGGATCACATCACGCGGCAGGTAAAGGAGAAGCTGGACCTCATCGACGGTGTCTTTTTCGCCGTGCACGGGGGCGGCTCCGCAGAGGAGGAATCGGATCTGGAGGCATACTGCTTCCGCAGGATGCGCGAGGTGATCGGAGATCTTCCGATGATGTCCTCTCTGGATGCCCACGCCAATATGAGCCACGAAATGGTCGCGCTGTCCGACGGCCTTTTCGGAATCAAGACCGTTCCCCACGTGGATTGCAAGGAGGCGGGGTATCTCGCCGCAAAAACGCTCATCGCCACGCTCCGCGGGGAGAAAAAGCCGAAAATGGCCCTTTGCCGCTTGCCTCTTCTGATCCCTGCCACCACGGGCTTTACCCTTTCCGGTGCCGGGAAGGAGATCCTGGAGCACAACCGCAGGTATTGCAAGGAGCACGGGCTTCTGGACGTGACCTTCTTCTTCGGCTTTTCCGCTACGGACGCACCCTGCTCCTCCTGCTCGGTTCTCGTGGTGGCCGACGGGTACGAGCCCATTCGTGAGGCAGAGGAATTGGCCGCCTTCGTTTGGGAGCGGCGGTATGCCTTCGAGGGAGAGTCCCTTTCCTGCGCACAGGCGCTGGATCGGGCGGACGGGCTCGTGAAGGACGGCTACGTCGTGGTGAACGAGGCCTCGGACAATCCCGGCGGCGGTGCCCCGGGGGACGCAACGCACCTTTTGCGGGAAATGATCAAGAGAAACAAGAAGGGCTATGTAATGGGCCCTGTTACCGATCCGGAGGCGGCGGCTTACATCCATAAAAATCATCGGGTGGGCGACCGCATTACCATTGCTGTCGGCGGAAGGAGCGACCCGCGCTGCGGAGAGCCGATGCTGTTGGAGGATGCGCAGATCGTCAATCTCTCCGACGGCCGTCTGATCTCTGCCGCTCCCATCAACCGCGGTGCGGCCATGGATTACGGTAAGACCGTCCGACTTCGCCAAGGAAACGTAGAGGTGATCGTGGTCAGTGACCGCTTTCAGGTCTACGACGACCGTCCCTTCCTGATGACCGGCTGTGATCTGTCTCAGGCCAAGGTGCTCGGTCTGAAATCCATGAACCATTTCAAGGGCTATTTTCAGCATACCGCAGACGCCATCGTCACCGCCGATCCCCCCGG
>JAFVYT010000079.1 GCA_017508505.1 Clostridia bacterium | reverse complement strand
ATGGGAAAGTTCTTGAGGCTTTCGTTGCCCGTCATAAAATAGTCCACCAGGATCAAACCGTCCACACGGTGATAATTGACGTAATAATCGATCAGCCCCTCCAGCGTGGAGCGGGCGAAGTTGGAGCTGGAGATCAAAAGGGTGTCTCCCCGACGGGAGATCTTCTGATTCAGGGATTCCACAAGGTCGCCGTAGGTGGAGTCCACCAATTCCTTGCAGATCACTGCGATGACCTTGTTTTCGTAAATGGGAGCGTAGTATTTGACAAAGCAGTCCCCCTCCTTTGCAATCTCGAAGATCCGCTGCTTGGTTTCCTCGCTGATCTCGGGACTGTTGCGAAATGCCTTGGAGACCGTGGACAGGGAGCATCCCGCAAGCTTTGCGATTTTGGTCATATTCATTTTCTTCACCCTCCCTTTGCTTGATGCTACTGTATCACAAAAAAGAGGGCTTCGCAAGACTTACGAAAGAAAAATGCTATTTTACGAAAATCTTTCGTAAAATCCGAAAGTATTTCGAACCGTTTTTTCTTGTATCCGAGCCAAAACGTGGTAATATGGTAGTAGGGAAAAAAGACCGTGAGAGCACGGAATTCTATTTTGGAAAGGAATCAAAGATATGAAAGCAGCATTCGTAGGCTTCGGTGAGGTCAATACCCCCATTGAGATCCTGCAGGACAAGTGCGCCGCCGCTGAGGCCGCTCTGAAAGGCCAAGGGGTCGAGCTGGTCCGCAGCGTATATCCCGTAACGGACGATCCGGAGGAAAAGGATATCAAGAAGGCCGTCGCCACCCTGAAGGGGCAGGACTTCGATTGCCTCGTGGTGTGCATCGCAGGCTGGATCCCCACTCACGCCGTAGTCAAGGTTACGGAGCACTTCCGTGAAAAGCCCATGGTGCTTTGGGGTCTGTGCGGGTGGATCGAGTCCGACGGACGCATCGTGACCACCGCCGATCAGGCAGGCACCACCGCCCTCCGCAAGACCTTTGCGGATCTGGGCTACCGCTTTGTTTATCTTTACGATATCATCGGCCTTCCCTCCCGAGTGGACCGTGTGGCAAGATTTGTCAAGGCCGCCTCTGCCGCCGCCAAGCTTCGCCATTCCCGCATCGGTATGGGCGGCTTCCGTGATATGATCCTCTACGGCACCCTCTTTGACGGCCCCTCCCTGAAGCGGGTGGTGGGCAGTGACATCGAAAGCTTCGACCTTCTGGAGCTGGAGCAGCGCTACCTTGCGGTCACCCCCGAGGAGAAGGATGCGGTCATCCGCAACGCCATGTCCAAGTGGAACTTTTTGAAGGAGGCAAAGCGGGAGAGTCTGGAGAAGGCCGCGGGCTACTATCTTGCCGCAAGTGCCATCTGCCGCGAGAGAGGGTACGATGCCGTTTCCCTGAAGGACGTGGACGGTATGAAGAAGCTTTTGGGCTTCCCCCCTGCACCCATCTTTATGCTCCTTGCGGACGAGGACGGTCTCTGCACCGTTCCCGAAAACGACTGCCTGGGAAGCGTGACCCAGCTGATGATCCGTTATCTGACGGGGCAGTGTGCCGCGTATCTGGAGTTTTACGAATTCTTTGAGGACTCCGTTTTGGCAGGTGTTCCCGACTATGTGCCCGCCGAGGTCACAAAGGACGGCGTCCACGTGATGCCCGCGGCCTTCGGTGCACTCTCCGAGGGCATCCTCAACGTCAGCCGCGTCAAGGAGGGCGAGATCACCCTTTGCCGTCTCTTCCAGGCGGACGGCAAGTATTATATGCATATGGTCAAGGGTGAGGGCAAGACCCCGCCCAAGTGGGAGGAGGCAGGCTGGACCCAGCCCGCACCGCAGCTGCCCGGACTTCGCATTCTGCTCTCCGACGTGCCCGCCTTTGCGGACAAGGTTGCGTGCCAGCACTACATCATTTCCTACGGAGATCAGACGGGTCTTGTAGAGGATCTCTGCCGCATCCTCGGGATTGAAATCGTTCGGTAAAGGAGAGGTACAATGGCAAGCATCAAAATCGGTTGGAATGAAAAAAGCCTGATCCCCGAGGGCTGCAAGGTCAACCTTGCGGGTCAGTTTTACGAGCGTATTTCGTGTGAGCTGGAGTCTGACCTGACGGTGACCGCCCTTGCTCTGGAGTGCGGAGGCGACGCCGTGATCTTCTGCTCCTGCGATCTGGTCAGCACCGGCGCCACCTTACTGAAGCGGGTTCGGGAGTGTCTTGCCGAGCGCCCCGACGTCCCTGCGGATAAGGTGATCGTCAGCGCCATTCATACTCACACAGGCCCCGGCTATTCCGGGCGGAGCGACTTGGGCGCCATCGGCGCCACGCTGGACGTTTTGAAGGCTCTTCTCCCGGACGCCCGCTACGAGACCCTCGTTTCCTATGAGGGGGCCGACCTCTTTGACGGGGACGAGGCAAGGGAGTACATCGCCCGTGCCATCGCCTCTGCCGCCATCGCCGCTTGGGATGCCCGCGCCAAAGCTGTGTATGCCTCGGGCTTTGGCCGTGCCGCCGTCGGAATGAACCGCAGAGTTTGCTTTGACGACGGCAGTGCGCAGATGTGGGGAGATACCAATCTTGCCGGCTTTACGGAGCTGGAGGGCGGCAACGACAGCGGCATCGAAATGCTCTTCACCTACACCCCCGATAAAGCCTTGACGGGCGTCATCGCCAACGTGGCCTGCCCCGCGCAGGTTTTGGAGCATCGCAGCTTCATCTCCTCCGACTATTGGGGCAAGGTGAAGGAAAAGCTGCGCAAGGTGTACGGCAAGGAAATCTTCGTCCTCGGACTCATCTCTCCCGCAGGGGATCAGTGCCCCCGCGACCTGATCCGCTGGGTGGATCCCGAGACCCCCATCAACGACCCGAATATTCACCGTGAAAACGTGCCCTTCCGTCGTGCCGACCCCTCTATGTTTGATTTGAGCGGGTGCAGGAAGGCAGGCCGCCGTATCGCCGACGAGATCCTCTACGCCTTGGAGGAGGTTGAGGAGTACGTTTCCGACACCGTTCTGGAGCACCGTCACGAGATGCTTGCCATGCCTCTGCGCCGCGTCACCATGAAGGAGTACAACGAGGCCGTGAAGGCCATTCGGGACTTTTCCAAGGAGAACAAGGGTGTCATCAACTACGTGGATAATGCTCGTCTCCACATCCACGCGGGCACCATTCGCCGCTACGAGGTTCAGCAGGAGATCGAGAACGTGGAGATCGAGGTGCACTACCTCCGTTTGGGCGACGTGGCCTTCGCCACCAACCCCTACGAGCTCTTCCTTGACTACGGCAACCGCATCCGTGCCAGAAGCAAGGCTGCACAGACCTTCCTGATCCAGCTTGCCTGCGGCGCTTACGGATATCTGCCCACCAAGAAGGCGGAGGAGGGAAGTCACTATTCCGCTTACGTTTCCTCCGGTACCGCAGGGCACGTGGGAGGGGATCTCTTGGTCAACCGCACCCTGCAGCAGATCCGCGATATGTGGAAATAAGAGAAAAGAAAAAAATGCTACCGATTTCGGTAGCATTTTTTTGTATGGGTTTATTCGACGGTCAGAACGACCTTTCCGACGTTTTGCCCCTTGTAGAGGATGTCGTGGGCCGCCTCGGCCTCGGTGATGGGAAGCACCTTGTAGATGGTGGGCTTCACCTCGCCGGTTTCCACCTTGGGCCAAACCTTCTCCACCAATTCTCTCAGGATCTGAGCCTTGGTCTCGGGGGTACGGCTGCGGAGGGTGGAGCCGATGATGCGTACGTTTCTGACGTAGATGTTCTTCAGGTCGATCTCGGTCTTCTGTCCTGCGAGAGCCGCGATCATGATCCAGCGTGCGCCGTGCTTTAAGTAGTGGATGCACTTGCCCATAATCTCACCGCCCAGACAGTCGATGGCCACGTCCACGGGATGCCCTGCCTCCAATTCCTCCTTGAGAACCTCAGCGATGTTCTCCTCGGTGGTTACCACCACGCGGTCTGCCTTCAAATGGCTGATGCTGTCGGCGATCTGACGGGTCAGAACCGTGGTAATGACGCGGACACCGAAGGCCTTTGCCATGGGGATGATCACGCTGGCAAGTCCGCTGGCGCCTGCGTTCATCAAAAGGGTGTTGCCTGCCTCGATCTTACCCTCGATAAAGAGGTTCAGGTAAGCGGTCGCGAAGGCCTCGGGGATGGCCGAAGCCTCCACCATCGAGCAGTTGTTGGGAACGGGCATCAGCATATCGTATTTGACGTTGGCAAACTGTGCGTAGCCGCCGCCGCCGAGCAGGGCGCAAACCTTGTCGCCTACCTTCCAGCCGCCCTTTTCCGCGGCGATCTCACCGACCTCGACGAGGATACCGGCGATCTCAAGACCCATCCATTCGGGGCAACCGGGAGGAGGGGGATAGTCACCCTCTCTTTGCATCAGGTCAGCGCGGTTCAGTGCGGCACACTCGATCTTGACCAGACAGTCCTCCTTGCCGCATACGGGATCGGGCACGTTGTCCCAGCGAAGGCTCTGATCATCGTTTACCAAAATTGCTTTCATTGTACTCTTTCTCCTTTTTTATTAAAAATCGATTCCGTCACGAACGGTTTTCATGGTGGAAAGCAAGGGCTGTGCTGAGGTGGAGTTTTCGTCGTGCTCGTACACGCAAAGCGCCATACAGCACCCGAGCTTCAGCCCGAGTCTGCGGTGCAGAGAGCAAACGCCTCCGGAAAGGAAGAGGAAGGGAGCACCCAATTCCTCCTTCAACAGATTGTTGATGCGCATATTTTCAAGCTGCTCGGCCATATCGTTTGCCTTTACAACGATCTTGATGATGTCCGCACCGCGTCTTTTTTGCTCCCGGGCGATGGCAAGCACCGTCTCGGCAGGGGTGTACTTTTTTACGTGGGAGCTCATCAGGACCTCTGCCCCCATCTCGTGCAGACGGTCGATGAGCGCCATCTGCTTTTGGATGGCTTCGGGATCCTCGGTCAATTCCAAGGGGTGCTTTTCCGCAAACATATCGCCGGGGACGTCACAGAGGGTGGCTCCGCAGCGGGCGAGGGTCACAAGCCCCTCCGCCAATTCCTCCTGGCTCTTGCCCACGTTTTGGCAGGAGCGGTAGTTGGTTACGTAAATGGGGCGGCCCTTCATTTCGGAAAAGAGCTTGCGGAATACCGCTTCGTTCTGATGCTCCACGTAAAGGGACTCCGCCTGCAGACCGAAGGCCTCCGCTCCCTGACACAGAGCGTTGCGGATACGTCCGATGGCCACCTCGGGGGTTCTGCACTGAAGGATCACGGTCAGAGGGGTAAAGCCCTCTCTCAAAAAGGTCGGTTTCATTGGCTACTCCTTGTCATGGCATTTCTGCCACCGTCGATCATAATGTTTTCTCCATTGATGAACTGCCCCTTGTCCGAAGCGAGGAAAAGGATCAGATCCACGATCTCCTGCGGCTCAGCGGCTCTGCCCAAAAGGGTCTTCATCTTTGCCATGGCCGCTCGGGTCAGAACCGGACCGGGAGATACGCAAACGCATCTTACGTTATACCTTGCGCCGTATTGGGCCAGAGATTTGGTCAAGCCGTACATCAAGGCAGCCTTGGAGGCGGCGTAGTCCATCCCCTTTTTTGACCCTTCCGCTCCCGTGATGGAGCCGATGTTGACGATCAGACCGCTCTCCTGCTTGCGCATTTGAGCCATCACCGCGTGAGCGACGTAAAAGGGCCCCTTCAGGTTGACGTCGATGCCCCAATCGTATACCTCGATGGGGATGTCGGGAAA
Organism: Clostridia bacterium; assembly: GCA_017508505.1. The sequence goes on along the minus strand of JAFVYT010000079.1, from coordinate 384 downwards.
CTCCGATTCCTTGGGTACCTTGTGGATGCGGGTGGCGGTTCCTCCCGCAAAGCTCACCGCAAGGTCGATCCTGCCAAAGGCCTCCACCGCCTTGTCCCGTGCGTTTGTGACCGAGCTGTAGTCTCTGACGTCGCATACTACGGGCAGCACGCGTCCTTCTCCGTTTTCAATGGTCTTGACGGCCTCGTTTAAGGCCTCCCTTTGCACGTCGCACATCACGACGCACCCACCCAAGGCCACGTAGCTTTGGGAGAAGACAAGACCCATTCCGGAGGCGGCACCCGTAACCAGAGCACACGTTCCGCTGAAATTCATAGTCGTTTCCTTTCTTTTTTGTTTTTTGATACTCTCTATCGAAAAAAGCCTTGCTTTTTTTAACTTTTT
>JAFVYT010000078.1 GCA_017508505.1 Clostridia bacterium | reverse complement strand
GCATACAATGGAAAAAAAGTCAAAAACATGGAGGCGCAATATGACAACATTCTATCCCGAGGGGACCCTGCTGTGCACCGGGGAAAACAAAGCGGCAACGTCCTCTCTGGCGGCACTGGAAAAAGCAATGGAACAGGAGAAACTGATCGAGGCGGTGGCGCTTCGCTGTGAACCGGACCTGACCCTGGTATTCAATCTGGGCGGCATTCCCGCCTATTTACCCAAGGAGGAGGTCGCACTTGCCGAGGAGGGCACGGCTCTGCGGGACATTGCCGTCATTACCCGCGTGGGAAAGCCCTGCGTATTTCTGATCGAGCACATTGAAACCGACCCGGAGCCACGGGTAACCCTCTCCCGCAAAAAAGCCCAGGAAAAATGCCTGTGCGAGTACCTGGACACTCTGGAGGTGGGGGACGTTCTCCCTGCCAAGGTCACCCACCTGGAGCCCTTCGGCGCATTTTGCGACATTGGCTGCGGGATTCCGTCTCTCATTGCCATCGACTGCATTTCCGTTTCCCGCATTTCCCATCCATCCGACCGATTTTTTCCCGGAGAAGAGATTCTTTGCGCCGTGCGGGCAAGGGATGACCGCCGTTTGGGTCGGCGCGGCCGCATCAGTCTGACCCACAAGGAGCTTTTGGGCACCTGGCAACAAAACGCAGAGCGCTTTCAGGCGGGACAAACCGTAATGGGCGTGATCCGCAGTGTGGAAAGCTACGGGATTTTTATTGAACTGGCACCCAATCTGGCGGGCCTGGCAGAGTGGCGGGGGGACGTGAAGCCCGGTGACGGCTGCTCCGTTTACATCAAAAGCATCATTCCTCAGAAAATGAAGATCAAGCTGGTCCTCATCGACACCTTCCGCGCGCCTGCCGTGATGCCCACGGAATATTTTATTCGGGAGGGCAACGTCCGCGATTTTCATTACCAAACCACTTGATCTGTTCCTTTTTTGAAAAAAAGCGGAAAACAAGTAAACGATATGTTATATCGTTTACGCAGTTTTTCGACCGCCGATACCCGACTGTGCCGAGACGACAGGCGTGCGCAGAGTCCCGGTATCAAGGAGTGTGTAATCGAGAAAAAGAGATGTTATCTCTTTTTCGAAGGTTTTCGACGGCAGACACCCAATTTTGAACGACCGAATGGGAGGAACAAAATTTCGGTGTCAACGAGTCGACGAGGCGTGCAAGGGAAAGTCGAGTGAGTTTACACCTGTAAATGATCGAGACTTTCTCCGCAGCACAACGATGTCGCAGCCGTTTTTACAAAGCAGAATCAGACGTTGAAGCGGAACAGGACAACATCCCCGTCCACCATCACGTAATCCTTGCCCTCGCTGCGGAGGAGCCCTTTTTCACGGACGGCGGCCATGGAGCCGCAGGAGATGAGATCGTCGTAGGCAACAACCTCGGCACGGATGAAGCCGCGTTCGAAGTCGGAGTGAATTTTGCCGGCGGCTGTGGGTGCGGTGGTGCCGCGGGTAATGGTCCAGGCGCGGACCTCGGGCTTGCCGGCGGTCAGATAGCTGATGAGACCGAGAAGGTCGTAGCCGGCGGTAATGAGACGCTCGAGCCCTGCGTGCTCGATGCCAAGATCCTCCAGGAACATGGCCTTGTCCTCGGGGGAAAGCTCGGCAAGCTCCGCCTCAATTTTGGCACAGATGGGAATGATGCCGTTTCCGCTTTCCGCGGCGTAGGCGGAAAGGGCGGCGAAGTGTGCATTCTTGGCGGAAAGGTTTTCGCCCTCCACGATATCCTCCTCGGACACGTTGGCGGCAAAGATCTGAGGCTTCATAGAGAGAAGGGGCATTTCGGCAAGAAGCGCCGTCTCCGCTTCGGAAAATTCCAGACCGCGGGGACTTTTTCCGTCCTCCAGCTTCGTCATCAGCTTTTCAATCAGGTCAATTTCCGTCTGGGCGGATTTGTCTCCCTTGAGACGCTTTTTGGCGCGGTCCATTCTGCGCTCCAGAATTTCCAGATCGGAAAGAATCAATTCCATATTGATCACGTCGGCGTCGCGGACGGGGTCAATGCCCTTGTCCACGTGCACGATGTCCGCATCCTCAAAACAGCGGACCACGTGGACGATGGCGTCCACCTCGCGGATATGAGACAGGAACTGGTTGCCCAGGCCCTCGCCCTGGCTGGCACCCTTGACCAGACCTGCAATGTCCACGAATTCGATGACGGCGGGGGTGATTTTATCCGGGTCGTACATCTCGGCAAGCTTGTCCAGGCGCTTGTCGGGTACGGGAACGATGCCCACGTTGGGCTCGATGGTGCAGAAGGGGTAGTTGGCCGCCTGGGCACCACCGCCGGTCATCGCGTTAAACAAAGTACTTTTTCCCACGTTGGGAAGTCCCACGATTCCAAGTTTCATTGTTTTTTCTCCTTTGTCAGCGTTCGGAGCGGATTCTCCGAACCGTATCTTGGGTCATTATAGCACACATTTTCCCCTTTCACAGGAGCGAATCGAAAAAGGCGGTGAAAT
>JAFVYT010000077.1 GCA_017508505.1 Clostridia bacterium | reverse complement strand
GGGAAGGTCATTGCCCGTCAGGCTGTCCAGATAGCAGGAGGCGAGACGGCCAAGGCCGCCGTTGCCGAGGCCTGCGTCGGGATCCAGCGCATAGAGATCCTCCGCATCAAAGCCCTCGTCCTTCAAAACTGCGCGGAAGGTTTCCTCCACGCCGAGGTTGTAAAGATTGTTCCGAAGGGAGGTTCCCACGAGAAACTCCATGGACATATAATAGACCTGCTTTTGTCCCTTGGGGCAGAAGGAATCACGGTATTCCTTACGGCGGGTGGCGAGCATCTCCCGGAGGAGGGTGCAGACTACCTTGTAGGCCTGCTTGTCGGTGGTTTCGGACAGATTGCAGGAATAAAGGCGGATTGAGGTTTCGTTCAGTTTTGCAAGTACTTCTTTCTTATTCATTGATTACTCCTTCAAATGGGGTTAAGATAGCAAATTTTCATAGAGAGACAGGTATTCCTTCGCAGGACTGTCCCAGGAAAAGTCAGCGGTCATACCGTTATGCACAACCCTTTTCCAGGCCTCGGGAAGGCCGCCGTAAACGTGAAGCGCACGGCGGAGCGCATCGAGGAGGTCCTCCTTGGTAAAACGGGAAAAGGAAAAGCCGAGGCCCTCCCCCGTTTCGGGATCGAAGGGGGTCACGGTATCCTTCAGACCGCCTGTCTCGTGGACCACGGGAACGGTGCCATAGTGCATTGCGATCATCTGAGAAAGCCCGCAGGGCTCACTCTTGGAGGGCATCAGGTACAGATCCGCGGCGGCGTAAATGCGGGAGCCAAGAGCGCGGCTGAAGCAAATGGAAGCACAAAATCGCTTCGGATGCCGTGCGGCAAGGGCGGAAAGCGCCTCCTCAAAATCCCGATCCCCCGTGCCGACGATGGCGATCTGCACGTTCCAGTCCATCAATTCCTCCAAGGCGGGAACGAGGATCTCAAGACCCTTGTGAGACACAAGGCGGGAGACCATTCCGATCAGCGGCACATCGGGGTCGGGCGCAAGGCCGAGCTCTTTTTGCAAGGCGGCCTTGGCAGCTCGCTTCCCCTCCAAAGCATTCTCGGGGCCGTAGGGTACGGGTAGGCCGGGGTCGGTCATAGGGTCGTTGGAGGCAAAATCAATGCCGTTGACGATGCCGGAGATCTTAAAGCTGTGATCCCGCATAACGCCGTCCAGTCCATGAGCAAAATAGGGCTCCATAATCTGTCGGGCATAGGTGCGGGAAACGGTAGTCAGGGCGTCACAGCAAAGCACGGCACTCTTCATCAGATTGTGGCTGCCGTCAAAGCGGAACACGTCGTCGTACTCCGTCCCGAGGCCCAAAACGTCCCCAAGGAAATAGGGGTGCACCCACCCCTGATACTCGATGTTGTGGATGGAAAAAACGGTCTTGGCCGAGCCGAGCGACTCCTCGTAAAAGCCGTGAAGCAGGCACGGGATCAGCGCGGTCTGCCAGTCGTTTGCGTGGATGATATCGGGCTTTTCTCCCAGTCGGCAAAGACACTCCAGAATCGCCTTGGAAAAGAAGGCAAAGCGCTCTCCGTCGTCCAAGGCTCCGTAAATGGGCTCCCGATCGAAGTAATACTCGTTATCGATCAAAAAGACCTTAAGCTTTCTCTTGCGGGATCTGACCCGATAGAGACCCACGTACTGCCGTCTCCAGGACAGGGACAGCTCAAACTCCTCGATCAGCTCCGCAGAAAAAGACCCTTCCCGTTTCATTTTACCGTAGTAGGGCAGGAAGAGAAGAACCTCTACTCCGGGAATCTTGCTCAATGCAAGAGGAAGAGCCTGGGCGACGTCGCCCAGGCCTCCTGTCTTGATAAAAGGCGCGGCTTCGCTAGCCGCGAAAGCGATCTTCATACGATTTCTCCCTTTTGGATGATCACGGGGTGCTCGGGAGTACCCTTCAGCTTGGCCCCGTCGGTGACCGTGACATTTTTGTCCAGGATCACGCACTCGAGCCTGGCACCCTTCCCGATCTTGGCACCCTGCATCACAATGCTGTCCCTGACCTCGGCTCCCTCCTCCAGACAAACGCCGCGGAAGAAGATGCTACGTTCTGCCTTGCCACGCATCATACAGCCGTCTGCGGTCAGACAATCCGAGATCGAGGAGCCCGCTCCGTAGTAGGTCGGTGCTTCGTCACGCACCTTAGTATATATCGGAAATTCCTTTTTGAAAAGACTCTTTCGAACATTTTCCTTCAAAAGCTCCATATTGTTTGCATAGTAGCTGCGCACGTCCTCGTTTCTGAGAACCACATCGTCGAAGGGATAAACGGCAATCTTCAGCGCTTTTTCGTTGAATTTTCTCAAGAGATAATCCCTCTCCAGATGCACGAGCCCCTTGGAGTAGCTCTCCTCCAAGGCCTCTACGAGGAGAGCACGGGAGATGATGAACATTCCCATTCCCACAAAGGAGCCGGGACGAACCGTAGTGTCCAGCATCATTTCCGTCACGCGGTTCTTTTGATTGGTCTTGAGGATGAGGGGGTGCTTTTTCTTCACCTTCTCGGAAAGCTTATTGGCAATGACCGTCACGTCGCAGCCGGATTTTATATGCTGACGGATGGCGGGGCGGAAATTCATATTGCAAAGGACGGTGGAATCGCAGATGACTACGTAGTCGTAGTGGGGATTGTCAATGAAATGCACCGCGGAGTACAGAGCCTCCAGCTTTCCCTTGTAGACGCCGGTGTTGCCCGAGGCGAAGGGAGGCAGGAACACCACGCCCTCGTTCTTACGGTTCATATCCCAATCGACGCAGGAGCCGAGGTGGTCCATCAGGGAGCGGTAGTTGTACTTGGTGATGATACCGACGTTATAGATGCCGGAGTTGGAAAAATTGGAAAGGACGAAGTCCACCTGACGGTAGCGGCCGCCGAAGGGCAAGGAGGCAACGGTTCGCTGATTGGTCAATTCTCCCAGAGAAGAGTCGTAAATGTTGGAAAAGATAATACCCATTGCTTTCATTGTCGGCACCTCCTTAATAGATTTCCTTGGGCAGAAGGATCTTGTTCTGCTCCACCACTTTGTCCTTACCGACCACGGCAATGTCCCACTTGTTCTTTTCATAGAATTCGGGATTGTCGCCGATGCGGGCGTTGGCGTGCACCACGGCGTCCTCGCCGATGATGGCGTAGCGGATGACCGAATGGGTCTCGATGACGGCGTTGGGCATCACGAAGCTGTTGTGAATCTCTGCGTCCTTTTCCACCACGCAACCCGTCGAAATGATGGAGTTGTACACCTTGCCGTAGACGGTGCTGCCCTCCGCAACATAGGAGTTGACGATCTCGGCACCGGGAGCGATGTAGCTACTGGGGTTGGCATAGTTGCGGGCGTAGATGCGATCCCTCTTTTCCCGCATATCAAGAAGGGGCTTTTCCCCGAGAATATCCATATTGGACTGCCAAAGGCTATTGATGGTTCCCACATCCTTCCAGTAGCCCTCAAAATCGTAGGCATAGAGGCGATAGCCGTCCTCCAGAAGCTTTGGAATGATGTTTTTGCCGAAGTCGTTGCTGGAATTCGGATCCTCGTTGTCCGCAATCAGGTACTCCTTGAGCACGTCCCAGCGGAAGATGTAAATGCCCATAGAGGCCTTGTTGCTCTTGGGAACCTTGGGCTTTTCCTGAAACTCCACGATCTTGCCCGTCTCGTCGGAATTCATAATGCCGAAGCGGGACGCCTCCTCCATCGGTACCTCCAGCACCGCAATGGTACAGTCCGCCTCGTTCTTCACGTGAGAAGCCATCATCTTGGAGTAGTCCATTTTGTAGATGTGGTCGCCGGAAAGGATGAGAACGTTGGTGGGGTGATAGCGATCGATGAAGGAAATGTTCTGGAAGATGGCGTTGGCTGTGCCCTTATACCACTCGGAATTGGCACTCTTGGAGTAGGGGGACAGCACGTGGATGCCACCGTTGGTGCTGTTGAGGCCCCAAGGCAGGCCGTTGCCGATGTATTCGTTAAGCTGAAGCGGCTGATACTGGGTCAGGATCCCCACGGTATCGATGCCGGAGTTGACGCAGTTGGAGAGAGGAAAGTCGATCAGGCGATACTTTCCGCCGAAGGGAACCGCAGGCTTTGCGGTGTTTTCCGTCAAAACCATCAATCGGCTTCCCTGTCCTCCCGCAAGGATCATGGCTACGCAGTCTTTTTTCTTAAAATACATGACAAAAGCCTCCCAAAATCATTGTGTTTTTCCAAGAAGAATGAGAATCACTCAAAAAAGAAAGAAGACCACCGCAGCCGACGAGAAGGTCACCGTCCGAGACTGAGCGATCTTGAAAGGGTTATTCTTTCTTTTTTGTTTCCTGATTGGCGAGGTACTCCCTTGCTATGAGCGCAGCGTGGTGAAACTGACGGGCGAAAAGCATAGGAGCCTCCAAGTAATTCATCTTCTTGAAGAAATTATATCACACAATTTTTAATTTGTACAGTAAAAATTCATATTTTTTTGTCGAAATCGACTAAAATTTTGTTTTTTTCTTCAAAAAATCGTGTGTATTTCATAATTTGATATAATCTTCCGCGTTT
>JAFVYT010000076.1 GCA_017508505.1 Clostridia bacterium | reverse complement strand
GGATCACGCATTTGAATGCAGAGGAAAATTAAATGAAATCGAAAACCACATTCGGGGAAGCCGCTAAGCTTCCCGTACATAACAAAAAGAATAAAAAGAAACAGAACGGCTTTTTCCGCAAGCGCAAAAAGGACAGCGAAAAGAAGGAGAAGCTGACTGTAGAACAGGAGATCCTTTTGATGAGAGAAGAGGAAAAGAAAAACGCCTCCTCCAAAGCAAAGGACAGGACTCCCGCACGGAGCTCGAAAAAGCCCGAGAAGAAAGTCACGGAAAAGCCCGCCGAAAAGAAGGGCAGCTTCTCCGCGGGGGAAAAAAAGAAGAATCATAAAAACGGAAATAAGAAAAAAGAGCAGACTCTTTCGGCATCCCCCGTGCGCGTCATCCCCTTGGGCGGTCTCGGTGAGATCGGCAAGAATATGACCGTGGTGGAGACGGACGAGGACATCATCGTGGTGGACTGCGGTATGGGCTTCCCCGACGACGGAATGCCCGGCATCGACCTTGTCATTCCCGATACCCAGTATCTGGAGGAGAACCTGCACAAGGTACGGGGAATTTTCCTTACCCACGGTCACGAGGATCACATCGGCGCCATCCCTTACGTGCTTCGGAAGGTGAACGTGCCTCTTTACGGCACCAAATTGACCCTTGGGATTGTAGAAAACAAGCTGGTGGAGTTCGGTCTGGACAAATCCGCCGACTTTCGCGTGGTCACCCCGGGCCAGACCGTACGGGCAGGAGTCTTTGGGGTGGAGTTCATCTCCGTGAACCACTCCATTGCGGATGCGGTGGCCTTTGCCATCCACTCCCCCGCAGGAAATCTGATCTTTACGGGTGACTTTAAGATCGACCCCACCCCCATCGCGGGAGAAATGACCGACCTGACCCGCTTCGGCGAATTGGGCCGTGAGGGCGTTACCGCGCTCTTCTGTGACTCTACCAACTGCGAGCGCCCGGGCTTTACCCCCAGCGAGCGCACCGTCGGCACGAGTCTGGATCAGATTTTCCACGACAACACCAAGCGTGTCATCGTGGCGACCTTCTCCTCCAACATCCACAGAGTACAGCAGATCATCGACGCCAGCGTTAAGCACCGCAGAGCGGTTTGCATCTTCGGCAGAAGCATGCAGAACATCGTCAGCACCGCCTCCAAGCTCGGGTATATGCGCATTCCCGCAGGGACGATCATCGAGCCCGAGGAGCTCAAAAAGTATCCTCCCAGAAGCGTGACTCTGATCACCACGGGAAGCCAGGGAGAGGCGATGAGCGCCCTTTCCCGTATGGCTTACGGCACCCACCGCGAAGTGAGACTGTCCCCCGAGGATATGGTGGTTATTTCCGCCCATCCCATCCCCGGAAACGAAAAGACCATCGGCAACATCATCAATGAGCTGATGAAAAAGCACATCGAGGTGGTCTACGACCGCATTGCGGAGGTGCACGTTTCCGGTCACGCCTGTCAGGAGGAGATCAAGATGATCTTCGCTTTGACAAAGCCTCGCTTCTTTATGCCCGTCCACGGTGAATACAAGCATCTTGCCCGCAACGCCGCTTTGGCGGAGTATGCGGGAATCCCCAAGGGGAACATCTTCCTTTCCGAGATCGGAAAGGTGCTGGAGTTTTCCGCAGGAGGCCGAAAAGCCGAATTCAAGGGGACCGTTCCCTCGGGATTCCTTTTGGTGGACGGCCTCGGAGTCGGCGACGTGGGGAGTGTGGTGCTCCACGACAGAAAGCTGTTGAGCGAGGAAGGGATCATCACGGTGGTTGCCGCCGTGGACTCCTACGGGAAGTATTTGACAAGCGACCCGCAGATCATCACCCGCGGTTTTGTCTACGTCAAGGAAAACGAGGATTTGATGGAGGAGATCCTGACCGTCTCCCGCCGCGCCATTGAGAATGCGCTGGACAGCGGACTGGACCTTGCCTCCGTGCGGAACCGAACCCGTGACGAGGTATCCAAATTCCTCTTCGGAAGGATTCGCCGCAGACCGATGGTTTTGACCGTTCTCGTGGAAACCTGATCGAAAAAGAGAGTGCAGAGAGGTTTGCACTCTCTTTTTTTATGAAAAATACACAAGAAAGGAGAGCGAAAATATACATAAAAGAACTTGATTTTTTGTCGGTGCTATGTTAAAATAGATTATACATAAGTAAAATCGGTTCAAAGTCTGCCTTTGAACTCAGAGAGGTAAAGTTATGAAAAAGAGGATTCTTGCTTTTGTGCTCACCTTGGCAACGATGGCATCGACCTTTGCAATGCTTGCTTCGGCCGTGCCTTATTCTCCTTCTGCCAACGCCTGGAAGGAGTTTGGTCAGGAGCACAACTACATCTATGAGGTGACCAATGGGAAGGCCGTGCCCACCATCGATGGCTACGTGACCGAGGCTGACGGATACGGTGAGCCCATCGCGTCCTACGGCTTCCGCTATACCACCACTGCGGATAAGTTCCGTGACGATCTGGATCAGGGTGAGTATAAGCTGAAGGATAACGGTACCTACTACGTTTATCCCAATCAGAACACCCCCGACGAGATCTGGGATTCCATTTCCGGCTTGGAAACCGACAACGTGTTCGGTTATATCAATACCTACTATCAGCAGTGCACGGCTTACACTACGGCTTCACTGTACTATCACAATCCCTCTACCGGTAACTTTGCCAGAGCGTACAAGGTAACTCCCGAAAACTTTGCAAGCTATCCCGCTATGAACTCTGCAGGGAACTACATCCTTGCCACCGGTACCGTGCAGACCCTCACCGGAGAGCCCGTTGACTGGGAAACCAACTTTGGAGATTATTATACGAAGGTGTCCAGCGCCTACAAGCCGGTTCAGCCCACCGCCGACGGCTCCGCTCCCGCCTTTACCTCCGGCACCTACTATGCAGGAGAGCGCATCATCTGCACCCGTCTCTACTACCGCAGATCTACCGGCTCCAACAACTCTGTTGCCCGTGTTGCCTGGCTGAAGAGAGACCACACCTTTGTTCCCGAGGAAGTGAACCTCTATGCACGCTATGATGACAAGTATCTCTACTATGCCATTGAGGTGATCGAGCCCGAGCACGAGAACATTTACTACAACAATTCTAACTATTGGGGCACCACGATGTCCAACAGCCCCGGAGTCTTCGCATACAACTATGACTTTGCCAACTACTACCGCAAGAACCTGACTGAGGACTTTGCAAGGTCCAACAAGCTGGAATCGATCCGAACCTACGTTTCTGCAGCCACTGCGCTGAACTCCTCCAGCTACGTTTACATCCTTGCCAAATTTGGCTCTCCCGAGGCAGACTATCAGAAGATCGTGACTTCCGGCGTGGACTACAACATTACCCATACGCCTCTTCCCATTGAAGAGCCCAAGGAGGAAGAGAACACCGACGACGGCCTCGGTATGGATGACGGCTTCGGTGTAGAGGAGGAAGTGAAGTACGCCCGCAACGGCATCCGTGAGGATCTTCGCTCCGGAACCTACGGCACCACCATTTACGAGTACCGTCTTCCCTGGACTGTAATCAACGGCAAGTACAGCCCCGACGTCAGCACCACGGCCGTTCCTGAGATGTTTACCGTTTCTCAGAGCATCCAGCTTGACAACAACGTGGGCCGCGATACCCACTATCTGGCCCTGAGCCTTCCCAAGTACGTTTACAACGCACCCAGCTCCTTTGGCAAAACCAACTACCTCTTCCGTCATCCCGATGCGACCGGCTTGAAGACCCCCGAAACCTACGGAACCTACAACTTCTACTGGAGATGCATCTCCGGCTCGACGATTTGGGATGTGGAGGGCTACGCCACTGACCATATCACCGTGGATCAGAATAAAAAGTACGCCCCCGCCCACGTGTTGCCCGTGTTCTTTACCGCGGGGCAAGAGCCTCAGGAGGGATACGTTCAGCCTGCCGTCACCGGTGCTAACATCCGCGTGGATGGCGCTGAGGCACAGAAGCTGAGATTTAAGATCACCGTTCCCAAGACGGAAAAGGAGATCGCAGAGGTCGGCGCCATTGTAGCACCTACCGAGGTCGTCAAGGACATCCAGCTCAGGCTCGGTATTTCCTCTGTGGCCTATTACTCCTTTGAGAACCCCGTCCTCTACGGTATTGTGGATGGAAAATGGGTCAACCTGACCACCAATACCGGTAAGCACTTTGCCGCCAGCACCACCCCCGGTGAGTCTGACTCCTTCATTTCCTATGAGGAATTCGGCGGGAAGAAGAGTGGTGTTTACACCGTCAGCACCCTGGCAGCAGACATCTCGAAGCCCTATGCCTCCACGGAGGATGGAGACGTTTACACCGTGGTTTACGGCGGTGCAAGCGGCGAGGGTCTGTACAATGACTTTGATGACTTTAACACCTTCTACACCGTCCGCCCCTACATCAAGTACGCCGACGGCACCGTAACCTACGGTGAGCACGAGTATAAGAGCCTGTACTATCTGGCCTGCCACCTCATTCAGCCCATGCTGACCGACTATAATACCACTGTTGTGGGTATTGAGTCCACCAGTGAGGTTACCAAGAAGTATAATATGGACCAGATGGGTCTGACGCTTCTGACCGATGCCGATGGCAACAATATGCTCGACAAGGATGGCAACCCCATCTACGTTCCCTCCGCTACCACGAACAATACCTATTCTCCCCACGCAGGTGCCGCCGAGTACTCCATCTATCTGAAGGCTCGCAGAGATCAGGTCTTCCTGTGGCACGCGATTCGTACCGTCGGTCGTCGTAACAACAATACGCCTCTCCGTTTGGAGGATTACGAGACCTTCGATGCCAATACCAAGCTTCTCATCAAGCAGTATATGGATATGTACGAGAACGTTTGGAACGTCATCGTCACCGCAGAGACCAATCGTTACCTGACCTATCCCGAATCTTAAACAAAAAAAGAGCAGAGTGAACACTCTGCTCTTTTTTTGGGAGCTTGAATAGGACAGAAAAAAGGAGCTGTAAAAAACTTGAGTTTTTTTACAGCTCCTTTTTCTATTGTAAAAATGCCTTTGCAATGGGAAGAAGAGCGTCTCGCTCCACACAGTCGCCCCCCTCCCGAAGCATCCGAAGGCTTCTCTCCTCCCCCTCGCTACGGTTCTCCTTTGCGGAAAGGGATGAGATGAGACTCTTTTTCACAGGCTGCATCACCCAGCGATAGACGGCGGGAAGAGCCTCCTCCCGATAGCCACCCTGCAGGGTATAAAGGGGGATCGACTCCTCCAAGCGATTCATCTGTCTCACGCTCTCCAATTGGCTACCCGCCTCTCCCATTCCCACGGCACAAACCGCCGAAACCGAAAAGCGTTTTCTTGCAGGGGCGAGTCCCCGCACAAGACCTCCCATCAGCCATCCGAAATAGATCACGCTCTCCTTTTTGGCAAGCTGTCCCTTCGCCTCCTTCAGGGAGTACACGGGCAGGGAGAGCATTTCTCCCAAGAGGGTCGCGTACCGTGCAGTAAAGCCGGTTTGGGAGGAGTATACGATTGCCTTTTCCTTCATCGCTTTGCTCCTTTCCTATAATGCATTCCCACGTAAAGGGCGGTACACAGCGCCACCGTCCCCGCGAGGATCCCCAGCATCACGGGGATGGGCACGGAGTGATCGAAAAAGAAGATCCGACAGTCCACCGTCTCCCGCATCAATTCCACTGCCTCCTCGGGAGCCCCGTCAGATGCCATCGCCCGAAAAGCTCCATCCATACAGTGATTGCGCAGCAGGGCGGTTCCGTAGGTTCCGGGGAGAAAGGACAAAAGCTTTTGCAGTGCGGGAGAGAACTGAGAAATGGGCATATAGGCCCCGCACAGAAAGCCGTAGCAGGAGCTGACGACGGTTCCCACCGCCGAGATCTGCCCCTGGCTCTTCAAAAAGGAATTGACAATGCCCGAAAGGGCGGTGCCAAAGCCCACCAGAAGCACCAGATCCAAAAGAATCCACACGATGTCCGCAATGGAAAGATACCACCCGATAAAGGCGAGATAGATCATACACGCCACCGCCGCAACAACACAGATCAGTAGCGAAGAAAAAAAGCTTGCAAGAAAATAGCCCATGGCGCGGGTAAAATACCCAACCGGAGTTATGGCAAAATCTCGCTCGGCCCCCGTGACCTTATCCTGCACCATCAAAAAGTTGGAGCAAAAGGCCACCGTCACACAGGATACCGCCAGCACCGAGGACATCAGCTGTCCCCCCACAAGGCCCGAGAGGATCCCCTCGTCAATGCCGCCAAAGGCTGCAAAGGCAGACTCGAAGCTGTCCCGATACACGTTCCCGAGAAAGCTTACGTACAAAAGCAAAAGGATCAAGGGGGTGATCAGAGAGGTCAGAAACATTCCCTTATCCTTGAAGAAAAGGCGCATATTACGCCGAACCAAAGCACCGAGCATCCTACTCTCCTCCCTTCAGGCTTTTTCCCGTGACCGCAAGGAACACGTCGTCCATCCTACCCTTTGTAATCTCATAGTCCCGAAACAGCTCGGGATGAGCAAGGATCAGGCGAGTCGCCTCTTCGGTATGCTTTACGCGAATGCGGATCCCGTCGGGAATCCGCTCAAAGGGAAGCCCGAGGGCTTGTGCCTCCCCGTCCGAGACCCCGTAGAGAAGCACCGAGTCGCAGGCGTAGCGATTTTTTAATTCCAATGGCGTCCCCTCTGCAGAGACCTTCCCCTTTTCCAGAATGACCACGTAGTCCGCATCGGCAGCCTCCTCCATATAGTGGGTGGTCAGGAAAACCGTAAGCCCCTGCTCTTTTTGCAGGGAGGCAATCACGTGCCAAAGCATCAAACGGGTCTGAGGATCGAGCCCCGTGGTCGGCTCGTCCAAAATGAGGATCTCAGGCTGATGCAAAAGGGCTCTGGCGATATCCGCCCGTCTCCTCTGTCCACCGGAAAGCTTTCCCACCGGGCGGTCGAGGAGATCGGAAAGCTCGAGCAGCTCACTGAGCTGTCCGAGGCGATCCTGCCACGCCTTCCCCGTAATGCCGTACAGAGCGGCGCGGCTCTCCAGATTTTGCCGCACGGTCAGGGGTGCATCCAAAACCGAGCCCTGAAAGACCACCCCGATTTTTTCCTTGACTCTTGCGGCGTTTTCGCCGGCGGAAATGCCGTCGATCTTGACCTCTCCTCCGTCCTTTTTCAAAACGCCGCAGAGAATGGAGATGGTGGTGCTCTTTCCTGCTCCGTTCTCCCCGAGGAAGGCAAACAGGCTTCCCTTTTTTACCGAAAAGCTCAAGCCGTCCACGGCCTTAATATCCCCGAAGCGCTTTTCCAAGCCGCGTACCGAAATTACGTCACTCACTTCTTTTCTCCTCCCTTCAATCCCACAAACACGTCCGTCAGGATGCGAGACACCTCCTCCTCCGACAGAGAGAGGGTTCCCGTGGCCAGCATCGTGGCGATGCCGTGTACGCAGATCCACATTTCCAAGTGAATCCGCTCCGCTTTTTCCTCAGAGAGCTTATAATCCTCCTCTATCCGCATCACCGCGCCGTCCCAATCACGCCGCATCCGATCCGAGCTACCGTTCATAAAAAGCAAGGCGAAGAGCCTCGGCTCCTCCCTTGCAAATTCGACGTAGGCCATACCCAAAGCCTTGTACTTTGGATATCGCCCCTCAGCAAGACGCGCCTCGGTAAAACGTCGGTATTCTGCCGCCACTTCCTCCAAGGCCGCCTCCTTCAGCTCCTCCATCCCCGAAAAGGCGGAGAAGAGTGGCTGGGTCGAAATCCCGAGATGGGCCGCCAAGGCTCTGGCATTCCAAGCCTCAAGGCCACTTTTTCTCAAAAGCTCCAGCGCCCCCCGAAGGATTTCCTCCCTTTGAATCCGTTTTCTC
>JAFVYT010000075.1 GCA_017508505.1 Clostridia bacterium | reverse complement strand
TATCCATTTTAATTTTAACAAAGGAAGGGAAAAAAAGCAACAAAAAAATCGCAAAAAACAAGGAATTCCCCACTTTTTTCTCTGATCGGAAAGAGACAAAAAAAGCATTGACAAAGTTTGTGAAATCTGATAACATAGTTTTAAATACTAGATGAGGTTTTTTTATGAATCAATTAACGGTTTTGAAGGAAGCACCCCGCTATGATCTGGTGCGGGACTATTTGTACGACGCCATCGAAAAATACAGCGAAAACCCCGCCTTCGTCCTGAAAACGGAAAAGGGAGGTAAGGCACACTACCGCTCCGTTTCCTACCACAGCTTCGGGGAGGAGCTTCGCCGCTTCGGTGCGGGACTCTGCGCTCTGGGGCTGCAGGGCAAGCGAATCGCCATCATCGGCTTCAACTCCTACGAGTGGATCCTGACCTATCTTTCCGTTTTGTGCGGCGTCGGCGTAATCGTTCCCTTGGATAAGGAATTGACCGAGCCCGAGGTGCTCCTTTCCCTGAAGAGAGCCAAGTGCGACGCGGTGGTCTTCGATGCCAAGCACGAGGCGCTCTTTCTCTCCCTTGCCAAGGAGAATGACCTTGGGATCCGCCATTTTATCACCACCAAAAAGATCTCCGACGAGATCCGCAGCATCGGCGAGATCGAGGAGCTGGGTACCCTTGCCATTCAGAAGGGCACACCCTACGATACCTTTTCTCCCGATCCCGATGAAATTGCTTCCATTATCTTCACCTCCGGCACCACCTCCCAATCCAAGGCGGTAATGCTCTCCAACCGAAACATCGCCACCAACCTCTTTGATCTGCTTTCCGTGGAGGAGCTTTATCCTGAGGATCGCAATCTGGTGTTCCTGCCCTTGCATCACACTTTCGGCTCCGTAGGGCTGACTTACTTTCTTTGCAGCGGCACCACCAATATGTTCTGCGACGGGCTTCGTCACGTGCAGAAGAATTTAAAGGAATACAAGATCACCACCTTCGTTTGCGTTCCGCTCCTTCTGGAGGTGATGTATCGTAACATTTGGCGCGGCATTGAAAAGAAGGGGATGACGGGCACCGTCAAGGCTCTGCTTAAGACCAGCGCAGGCCTGAGAAGGGTGGGAATCGACGCCCGCAGAAGGCTTTTCAAGTCCATTTTAAACGAGCTCGGCGGGGAGCTACGCTTTATCATCAGCGGCGCCTCTGCCATCGACAGCGACGTAGCAAAGGGCTTTAACGATTTCGGCATTCTGACCGTGCAGGGCTACGGTCTGACGGAGACCAGCCCCGTGCTCTCCGCAGAGAACCCCAAGGATATGCGCCTTGGCTCCGTGGGCAAGCCCTTCCCCTCCGTGGAGATCACCATTCAGGATCCCAACGAGGATGGCATTGGTGAGATCTGCGCCAAGGGCGGCAACGTGATGCTGGGCTATTACGAAATGCCCGAGGAGACCGAGGCAGTCCTGATCGACGGCGTCTTCCACACGGGAGATCTGGGACGGCTGGACGAGGACGGCTTCCTCTACATCACGGGACGAAAGAAAAACGTCATCGTGCTCAAAAACGGCAAGAACGTCTACCCTGAGGAATTGGAGGAGCTGGTCGGAAAGCTCCCTTACGTAAGCGAGGTTATGGTATACGGAAAGAAGAAGGAGGACGACGCGCTCGTTTCCGCCAAGATCGTATACAGCAAGGAGTATTTTGCAGAGAAGAATCCCGACAAGACCGAGCAGGAGCTTGCCACCCTGATGAAGGAGGACGTGGTCAAGATCAACGAGACCCTCCCCGGATACAAGCACATCAAGCACCTGACCTTCCAGACCGCTCCCCTCATTAAGACCAGCACCGCCAAGGTCAAGCGTCACGAGGAGCTGGCAAAGGAAGAGGAATAAGAGAAAAAGAGATCCCGCTCGGGATCTCTTTTTCTCTTGAAATACCCGTCTCGGTATGGTAAACTTGAGAAAACAATTCAAAAAGGAGACACGTATGAAGGTACTTGTGGGACACTGGGGGCACGAGGCCAATACCTTTGCGGAGAAGCCCGCGGAATACGACGAATACACAAGTCGGGGAATTACCTTCGGCAAGGAGTCCATCCGCGCACACGAGGGCGCGCCCTCCTTCCTCGGAGGGATCATCCGCGCCTGTCGGGAGGAAGGGATCGAAATGGTCCCCACCTGTGCCTACACCGCGGCGGCTCCAACCCTTTCCCGAGACTGCACGGAGCAAATGCTGGAGAGCATTTTATCCGTATGTCGAGCACACAAGGGAGAGCTGGACGGTGTCTGCATTGCTCTGCACGGGGCGGGCGTCTCGGTATTGGACGATGATCTGGAAACCTTCGTTCTCAAAAGAATCCGCGAGATTCTGGGGAACGAGATCCCCATCACCGTCCCGATGGATCTGCACGGAAACGTATCCCAAGAGATGGCAGATCTGACCTCGGGGCTCTTTGGCATTCGCAAATACCCCCATACGGACAAGGAGGAGACCGCCTATCGCTCCATGAAGGCGCTGGCTCGGGTGATGCGGGGTGAAATCCATCCCACAACGGCAGTCTGCCATCTGCCCCTTCTGATCCCTATCGCCGCAGGGCAAACGGTCAATCCTCCCTTCCCCGAGCTGGAGGAGGCATTTCGGGAGGTCATCGAGCGGGATGGCCTCGTGGACGCATCTCTGTTCCACGGCTTCCCCTACGCAGACGTCAAGGACGGCACCGCCTCGGTGGTGGTCGTGGCCGAAAGCGGAGCCGAGGAGGCCGCACGGCGCCTCGGGGCTTTGGTCTGGAAAAAGCGCCATCAGCTCAAGGCAGAGTCCATCGACTGCAAAAAAGCCCTCGACCTTGCCGAAAGCGCTGAGGGGGAGGGTTACGTGGTTATCAACGAAATGAGCGACAACCCCGGGGGAGGCTGTCCCGGTGACGGAACCCATCTATTGCGGGAAATGATCCGTCGAAATCTTCCCGGCTCCATCTTCGGATATATGGTAGACCCCAAAGCTGTGGAGGAAATCTTCCGCTACAGACCGGGGGATCGGATGGCGCTTACCTTGGGCGGTCGGCACGAGGCCATCTTCGGAGAGCCCCTTTCCCTCGAGGTGGAGGTCATCGCCCTTTCCGACGGCACCTCCTATTACACCTCTCCCAACCTCAAGGGGCTGGAGTGTCGTCTCGGAAAATGTGCGCGGGTGCGCTCCGGGAACGTGGATATCGTCGTCGGTTGTGCAAGGAACCAGACCTTTGACGACCGCCCCTTTGCCGTGACGGGAGCGGATCTGAAGGATTACCGCTTCGTCGGGCTGAAGTCCACCCAGCACTTTCGCGCCTATTTTGCCGCTCACGCCAAGGCGATCATCCCCTGCGACCCGCCCGGGCTGAACTGCGGCAACCTCGGAGTCTTCGAGTACAAAAAGATCCCGCGTCCCGTCTTCCCTCTGGACGAGGGGGTTGTGTGGGATTTATAAGCATCACTTTCAAGTTACGGTAGACGAGGATATACGACAGTTTACAAGACCCTATTCTTGTGCTACAATGTGCTACGATCAAAAAAAGGAGCAAGCTCTATGAACCAAACCCTCGTTGTGATGCTGAAAAACGTAATCCTGTTTGTGGCGTTGGCCATTCCGGGATTTCTGATGGTAAAGTCGGGACAATTAAAAAAGGAGCAGTCCGGCGCTCTTTCGGGGCTTTTGATGTACGTCGGTCTCCCCTTCCTGATCTTTTCGGGAACGGTGAATAACATCACCTTTGACCTTGCCTTTCTGTACACCACGCTGGTGGTGCTGACGGTCAATCTGATCCCCTATATCATCCTGACCTTCCTGCTTTCCAAGCCTCTGACGGCAATGGAGAAGCAGGAAAAGACCCGCAGCATTATGCGCTTCTGCCTGATCTTCCCCAACAACGGCTTTCTCGGAATTCCCCTTTGCATCGCGGTGCTGGGGAGCGATTCCCCCGTTCTGAGCATTCTCATTCTCCACAACATCATCACCAACGTGCTTCTTTACACCCTCGGCATTTACCTGGTTTCGGGAGACAAAAAGAGCATCAGCCTCAAAAAGGCCTTTCTCAACCCCGTGATCCTGGGGCTTTTGGCGGGACTTGCCACAAAGCTATTGGGGCTGAACACCCTCATTCCCGAGATCGGAAGCTTTGCGACCCACTTCTCCGGAATCGTGACTCCCCTTTCCATGACCATTCTGGGAATGAAGATGGCGGACGTTTCCGTAGGCAAGCTCTTCGCCTCCCCCAAGACCTATTACGTTTCCTTCTTAAAGCTCGTTGCCGTTCCTGCGATGGTTTTGGGAATTCTGTTCGGCCTTCGCGCCGTGGCGGGAGACGGGGTCTTAAGCGGCGACTTTCTCCTTTCGGTGTTTTTCGCCTTCGCCATGCCCACGGCGGGGCTTTCCACCACCTTTGCGGATAGCTTCTCCTCGGATTCGGAAAGTGCCGCCGCCTTCACCCTCGGCTCCACCCTGCATTCCGTGGTAACAATCCCCGTTTTGTACTGGCTCGTTTGCCTTTTGGTATAAGAGATCAAAAAAGCGCTTCCCGAGGGGAAGCGCTTT
>JAFVYT010000074.1 GCA_017508505.1 Clostridia bacterium | reverse complement strand
GACGTACCTTTGTACGCCTTCGGGTAACCAAAAAGCAAGGTTTACCTTGCTTTTTGCTCAGTTTGTCCGTTCTGCATCTTTTTTTCCTATCCCCTTAAAAGGAGCTGTAAAAAAACTTGAGTTTTTTTACAGCCCCTTTTTCTTTTTTTCGTTCATTCCCGTTCCTTTTTTGTCTCCAAGCCGGAAAAATCATGGCGAAGGATCAAAAGGCGGGTGATGCGGTTGTGATCGTCCACGGACTTGACCAGAACGGTCAGATCCTCGAAATCAAAGGAGTCGAAGGGCACGGGCATCGATCCGATCTTCTCCGTTGCCCAACCGCCCACGGTGGCACAATCGGTCTCCAGATCGTCATCGTCCATCTCCAGATTGTCGAAGAACTCCGTCAGGTTCATTTCTCCGGCACACTCGAAGCGGTTTTCGTCCAGCTTTTGCCATTCGTTGACGATATCGTCGTTTTCGTCCCAGATCTCACCCACGAGAAACTCCAGAACGTCCTCCATGGTGACGATACCCATAATGCCGCCGTACTCGTCGGCGACAACGACCATATGGCACTGGTTGCGACGGAACTCGTTCATAATGTCGCCCAGATGCATGGTCTTGGGGATAAAGACGGGCTTAAGAAGCATTTCCTTCCAATCCACGTCGGGGTGATCCACCAATTCCTTCAAGAGGTGCTTGGCATAAAGGATGCCCACCACGTGGTCCACCGTACCCTCGTAAACGGGGAAACGGGAGAACTGAGTCTCGCGGATAACGGAGAGAATATGTTCGTTGCTGTCTCCCACCTCAAAGCCCACCACGTCGATACGGGGGGTGAGGATGTCGGCAGCGTGCATATCGGTAAACTCCAGGGCAGACTGAAGCAGCTCGGTCTCGTTCTCCTCCATGACACCCTCCTCCTCGGCGGTGTCAAGAAGATTTTCCAGTTCTTCCTCGGTCACGGTGACCTGCTTCCCGTCCTTCTTTTTAAAGATGGCGCCCACCGCCTTCACGATCAGAGAGGTCAGATACACCACGGGGAAGAAGAGAATCAAAAGGCAAGCCAGAGGATAGGCCGCCATCTTGGCAAAGCCCTCGGTCATACGGCGGGCAATCATCTTCGGGGTGATCTCACCCACGATGAGAATGATGACCGTCATCACCACCGTAACGATAGAGGAGGCAACGTTCTCCGAGATGGAGGCGGACTTGGCAAGATTAACCGCGATGACCGTAGCAATGGAGGTTGCGGCAATGTTGACCAGGTTGTTGCCCACGAGCACCGTGGACAGAGCAAAATCAAAATGGTTGTAGATATAGGCAATGAGCTTCCAAACGGGAGAGGAGGGATTCTCACTCTCCTTTTTTATACGGATCTTATTCAGAGAGGTGTAGGCAATTTCGGTGCCGGAGAAGAAGGCTGAGCCGATCAGACACCCGATGATCCCGAGATAAGGCAGAAATTCCATCATAGTCGGCACCCCCTTACATCAGCGACAGGCCTTCGCCTGCATCGCTTTCGTCCTGAATGTCTCCCACCAATTCCTCCAGGAGGTCCTCCATGGTGACGATGCCGAGCTTGGTGCGCTTCTCGTCCACAATAAAGACCATATGGAGCTTGTTGAGTCGCATTCTTTGGAGCAAATTGGGGATCTCGGTCTTGCGGTCAAAGACGTAGGGCTTCAAAAGGATCTTGCGAAGCACCACGGGCTTGCCTGCGGCAAAAAGACCGAGAAATACGCTGACGGGTAGAATTCCCACCACGTTGTCCTTTTCCCTTTCATAAACGGGAATACGGGAATACGGAAGAGACTTGACCAAATCCGCCAAATCCTTTGCGGAAATGTTGATGGGGACGGAAACGACGTCCGACATCGGCGTCATCACCTCTTCGGCTACCTTCTCGCGGAATTCCATTGCGGAATTCACAAGGGCCTGCTTGTCCGGATCCAGAACACCCTCGTCCTCGATGGTCTCGATAACGCTGATGATCTCCTCCTCCGTTACGCTTGTCTTATCTTCTGCGGAGAAAAAGCGGGACATCAAATTGGAAATGCCCATAAAAATCGCAGAAATGGGAGTCAGAAGACGAACCAAAAGACGCATACTGGGAGCAAAGGCGAGTGCAAAAGCCTCTGCATGATCCTTGGCCAAGCTCTTGGGAATCATTTCGGCGAACAGATACACCACAAGAGTGGTGATCAGCGTTCCCACGGTGGTATAAACGGGACCGTAGGCCGAAAGCACCAAAAGGGTGGAAACCGAGGCGCAGGCCGCGTGAAAGATATTGTTTCCGATCAGAATGGTAGAAAGGGTCTTGTCAAAGCGGTCACAGATCCAAAGAGCCGTTTTCGCCTTTTTGTTACCCTTATCCGCCATGGTCCGAAGTCGGACGCGGGAAACCGCCGCAAAGGCCGTTTCACTGCTGGCAAAATACGCGGAAAGCAAAATCGATACGAGAACGACGATCAGATACACCGCGTTGGTAGCACTGAACAGTCCTCCTCCCTCTGCACTTGCCCTCAAAAGAGGAACCTGAATACTGTCTCCTATACTGCAACTATCCAAAAAAAACCAACTCCTTTTAATGCATGAATTTAGTTCTACTATTATAGTACAAATTTTAAAAAAAAGCAATCGACACTTTGCATAAGTTTCCGACGAAAACTTGTGCAAAGAACCGAGAAGTCTTGCCACTTTTTCCTCTTTATGCTAAAATAGCGAAAAACCTTCAAAGGAGAAGCCCTATGAAAAAGAAAGCATCCTCTTCACGCTTTTGGCTCTGTCTTGCCATCTTCAGCTTAACGGGACAGATTGCGTGGGTCGTGGAGAATATGTATTTCAACGTCTTCCTTTACAAGATGTTTCACGCCGATGCCGCCGCCATCGGTACGATGGTGGCCCTTTCTGCCGTTTCCGCCACTCTGACCACGGTTCTGATGGGGGCTCTTTCCGACCGACTCGGGAAACGAAAGCTCTTCATCTGGCTGGGGTATCTTCTTTGGGGCGCATCCATTTTCTCCTTTGTTTTCCTGAAAAAGGAAAATCTTGAAGCGCTCAGCCCCGGGGTCGGTGCCGCAAGCCTCGGGATCAGTCTTACGATTTTTCTGGACTGCGTGATG
>JAFVYT010000073.1 GCA_017508505.1 Clostridia bacterium | reverse complement strand
GTGGAGATCGCCAATCTCCGTGAGCAGTGCTCCTGGATCCACAAGGATAAGGTCTCCGCAACGGAAAAGGCCATCATTCTGGGAAGAGCCGCTATCGCCAAGGTGCATCTGAACGCACCCCTGACCGCAGGAGAAAGCCCCGTGGTCAAGCGCGCGCTGGTCATCGGCGGCGGCATCGCAGGCATTCAGACCGCGCTGGACATTGCCGACGCAGGGTTTGAGGTGGACATCGTGGAAAAGAAGCCCACCATCGGCGGCAAGATGAGCCAGATCGATAAAACCTTCCCCACGCTGGACTGTGCCGCGTGTATTCTGACTCCCAAAATGGTAGACGTGGCCCAAAGCGAGAAGATCCGTATCTTCGCTTACAGCGAGGTGGACGCGGTCAAGGGCTTTGTGGGCAACTTCAACGTATCCATCCGTCGCAAGGCGAGATTTGTGGATGAGGTCAAGTGCACGGGCTGTGGCCTTTGCACCGAAAAATGTCCCCAGAAGAAGGTTCCCAACGACTTCAACCTCGGCCTTGATACAAAGCGCGCCATTTACATTCCCTTTGCTCAGGCCGTTCCGAAGGTTGCCACCATCGATCCCGACTACTGCACGATGCTGAAGACCGGCAAATGCGGCGTATGCTCCAAGGTTTGCACCGTAGGCGCCATCGACTACAAGCAAAAGGACACCATCATAGAGGAACAGTACGGTGCCATCGTCGTGGCAACGGGCTTTAACCCCATCGAGCTGAAGGGCTATGACGAATTTGCCTACTCTCAGTCTCCCGACGTGATCACCTCTCTGGAGTTCGAGCGCATTACCAATGCCGCAGGCCCCACCGGCGGCACCCTGCTCCGTCCCTCCGACGGAACCCACCCCCACAAGATCGTATTCGTTCAGTGTGTGGGCAGCCGCGAAAGCGGAGAGGGCTGCGGTAAGACCTACTGCTCCAAGATCTGCTGTATGTACACCGCAAAGCATGCGATGCTCACCCGTGAAAAATACCCCGATACGGAGGTCTACGTCTTCTACATCGACGTGCGTACCCCCGGTAAGAGCTTTGACGAGTTTTACCGCAGAGCCGTAGAGGAATACGGCGTTCACTATATCAAGGGTATGGTGGGTAAGGTCTCCCCCGAAAACGGAAAACTGATGGTGCGTGCGTCGGATCTGATCGAAGGAAAGCAGATGGTCATCGACGCGGACCTCGTGGTCCTTGCCGCGGCCATCGAGCCTGACAAGTCTGCCCGTCCCTTGGCCACGATGCTCACCGCATCCATGGACACCAACGACTTCTTTACCGAGGCCCACCCCAAGCTCCGTCCCGTGGAAAGCCCCACGGCAGGCATTTTCCTTTCCGGATGCTGTCAGGGCCCCAAGGACATTCCCGAAACCGTTGCGCAGGCCTCTGCCTGTGCCGCCAAGGTCATCGGCCTTCTGAATAAGGACAAGCTGACCTGTAACCCCTGCGTAGCCCACTCCTCGGAAATGCTCTGCAACGGCTGCTCCTCCTGCGAGAAGGTGTGCCCGTACGGTGCCATCACCTATGAGGAGAAGGAATTCAGAATGCCCGACCGCACCACAAGGGTGCGTCGCGTGGCCTCGGTCAATCCCGCCGTCTGCCAGGGCTGCGGCGCTTGTACCGTCGCTTGTCCCAGCGGTGCCATGGATCTCCACGGCTTCTCCAACAGTCAAATTATGGCGGAGGTAGATGCAATATGCAAGTAGAAGAAAAGTTTGAACCCACCATCGTAGCGTTTTGCTGCAATTGGTGCTCCTATGCGGGTGCGGATCTCTCCGGTACCAACCGACTCCAGTATCCCGCCAACGTCAAGATCATCCGTGTGCCCTGCTCCTGCCGTGTCAACCCGATGTTCATCCTCCGTGCCTTCCAGAGAGGGGCGGACGGTGTGATCCTCTGCGGCTGTCACCCCGGAGACTGCCACTACACCACCGGCAACTACTACGCACGCCGCCGTATGACCCTGCTCTTTTCCATGCTGGATTATCTGGGAATCGAGCGAGAGCGCACCCGTCTGGAATGGGTCAGCGCCGCCGAGGGTGCCAAGTTTGCCGCTACCATGAACGATTTCGTTGCCACGGTGACCCGTCTGGGCAAGAATCGTAGATTGGAGGACCTCAGATGCAAGAAATGATCCGCAAAAAAGCAAAGGAGCTTCTCCTTTCCGGCAAGGTCGATCGCGTGCTTGCCTGGAAGAACGGCGATTTTTGCTATGACCAGACCCCCCACCTTTTCACCTCTGCCGAGGAGGTGGAACAGGACCTGGTCTACGATGCCTTCTCCGCTCCGAACCTTTCCAAATATCTGGTAAAGGAGACCCTGAAAGAGGGCTCCGTTGCCGTCTTTTTGAAGCCCTGCGACTCCTACTCCCTCGCTCAGCTCATCAAGGAGCACCGCGTAAAGCGTGAAAAGGTATGGGCCGTCGCCATCCCCTGCGAGGGGAAGGCCGACGTGGAAAAGCTCCGTGCCCTTGGGCTGAAGGGAATCCGAGGCATCCGTGAAGAGGGCGAGACCCTTGCGGTGGACACCCTTTACGGAGAAAAGACCGTTTCCCGCGCAGATGCAATGGCAGAGCGGTGTGAGGTCTGCAAGAGCCACGCTCACGTCCTTTTCGATGAAATTTTGGGCGAAGAGGGCTCCGTTTTGGAATCTCGCCGCTTTGAAAAAATCGAGGAGCTCGAGGCCCTTACCCCCGAGGAGCGCTTTGCCTTCTGGCAGAAGGAGTTGAGCCGCTGTATCCGCTGCAACGCCTGCCGCAACGTATGTCCCGCCTGCACCTGCGAAAAGTGCGTGTTTGACAACGCCGCCTCCGGCATTGAGTCTAAGGCTCCCGCCTCCAGCTTCGAGGAGCAGAACTTCCACATCATCCGTGCCTTCCACGTGGCAGGGCGCTGCACCGACTGCGGTGAGTGCTCCCGCGTATGTCCTCAGGGCATTCCCCTGCACCTGATCAACCGAAAATTCATCAAGGACATCAACGAGTTTTACGGCACCTATCAGGCGGGCGAAAATCCCGAAGAGAGAGCGCCCCTGACCAATTTCACCACAAACGATATGGAACCCGGTGACGCGTTCCGGAAGGGAGAGTAAACGATGAAAAAGATCCATCTGATTCGCCTTCCCGCGCTCTTTGACGCCATCTCCGCAAAAGAAGCGCTGTATCTTCCCGTAGACTCCGAGGCCGGTGCAGATTTCAAGCGCTTTGAAAAGGGCGATGTACTCTCCCGCGCCTGCAACACCAACCGCTCTGCCAAGGACTTCTTCTTCCCTCAGGTAGAGAATATGGCAAATTTCAAGGTAGAAGGAAAGAAGATCGAGGTCATCGACATCCGCCGGGAGAACGAGGATTTCGTCATTTTCGGAGCCCGCGCCTGCGACGTCAGAAGCTTTGACGTGCTGGATCGCGTCTTCCTGGCCGATCCCGTGGACACCTTCTACAAAAATCGCAGAGAGCACGTGACCGTGGTGAGCATCGCCTGCTCCGAGCCCGAGGAGACCTGCTTCTGCACCAACTTCGGCATCGATGCCGCTTCTCCCGCCGGAGACGTGAGCGCCTGGTACGTGGGAGAGGAAATGTTCCTTCGTGCCAACACCGAAAAGGGCACGGCGCTCCTGGATTCCCTTTCCGAGCTTCTGGAGGAGGCCGAGGAGAGTGCCGTCGAGGAGAAAAAGGCCGAGATCCGCGAGATCCTTGACCGCCTCCCCCTCAGAGAGCTTCCCACCCACCATTTTAAGCCGGAAAAGCTGATGGAGCACTTCAACGACCCCAAGTGGGCGTCGCTCTCCGGTGCCTGCATCGGCTGCGGAACCTGCACCTTCGTTTGCCCCACCTGCCAGTGCTTCGACATTCGTGACTTTGACACGGGTCACGGCATTCAGCGCTATCGCTGTTGGGACTCCTGTATGTACTCCGACTTCACGCAGATGGCGGCGGCACAGCCCCGTCTGACTCAGCTGGAGCGCTTCCGTCAGAGATTTATGCACAAGCTCGTCTATTACCCTGCAAACAACGAGGGGATCTTCGGCTGCGTCGGCTGCGGCAGATGCCTGGCCAAGTGCCCCATTGCCATGAACATCGCAAAAGTAGTAAAAGAGATAGGAGGGGATCGATAATGGAAAGAGAAGCTTTAATCCCCGAGATCGGCGTCATCACCGACGTCCGAGTCGATACCCCCGACGTCAAGACCTTCCGCGTGGTTACCCCCGATGGGAAGAAGCCCTTTATCCACGTTCCCGGGCAGTGTGCGATGCTCTCCATCCCCGGTGTGGGCGAGGCGCTCTTTTCCATCACCTCCTCCCCCACGAACACCGAGTTTCTGGAGTTTTCCATTAAAAAGTGCGGCTGCGTGACAAGCTTCCTTCACGCCGTAGAGCCCGGTCAGTACGTGACCATCCGCGGCCCCTACGGCAACGGCTTCCCCGTGGAGGGGGCCTTCAAGGGAAAGGATATGCTCTTTGTGGCAGGCGGCATCGGCCTTGCGCCCCTGCGCTCGGTCATCAACTACTGCCGACACTACCGCGCAAACTACGGAAAGATCGATATCGTCTACGGGTCCCGTTCCATGCAGGATCTTGTGGATTACAGGGAGATCGTGGAGGAATGGTGCAAGGAGGACGGCATCAACGTTCATCTGACCATTGACCGCGAGGAGCCCGATTGGAAGGGCCACGTGGGCTTTGTTCCCAACTTCGTCAAGGAATTGGGCTTTGACACGAACAAGACCGCCGTGCTCTGCGGACCGCCCATTATGATCAAGTTTACGCTGGCAGGCCTTCAGGAGCTGGGCTTCCAAAAGGACCAGATCTACACCACCCTGGAAATGCGTATGAAGTGCGGCATCGGCAAGTGCGGCCGTTGCAATCTGGGCGACAAGTTTATTTGCAAAGACGGACCGGTCTTCCGCTTCGATCAGCTGGAAGAATTGCCGGATGAATATTGATTTTTGCGCGAAAGGAAACGTGAGAATAATGGAACAAACCGTGAATATTTTTCTGTACGGCAAAAAGTATGCCGTACCCTCGAATCTTACCATTATGGGCGCAATGGAATATGCCGGGTACCAGTTGGTGCGCGGATGTGGATGCCGCAACGGCTTCTGCGGTGCCTGCGCCACCATCTACCGCATCAAGGGTCAGACGGAATTGAAGGTCTGCCTTGCCTGCCAGACCAAGGTCGAGGAGGATATGTACATCGCAACGCTCCCCTTCTTCCCTCTCGTCAAGCAGGTCTACGACATTCAGAAGATCGGCCCCACCGAGCAGATCATGATGCAGCTTTATCCCGAGATCTACGCCTGCATCGGCTGCAACGCTTGCACCAAGGCCTGCACCCAGAGCCTGAACGTCATGCAGTACATCGCCTATGCTCAGCGCGGCGAGTATGAAAAGTGTGCCGAGGAGAGCTTTGACTGCGTAATGTGCGGCGTCTGCTCCTCCCGTTGTCCCGCAGGCATCAGCCATCCTCAGGTGGCGATGCTGGCAAGAAGGCTCAACGGCAAGTATCTGGCTCCCGAAAGCGGCCATTTGAAGGATCGCGTACAGGAGATCAAGGACGGCACCTTCAAGGAATTGATGGAGGCCCTAATGCAGAAGCCCCTGGAGGAGCTCAAGGAGCTCTACAACAACCGCGAGATCGAAAAGTAAGGGGGAGAAACAACAATGTACAACGAAAAAATGCGCGAATCCATGGCGAAGGTGGAGGCAAACCGTGCCACCAACGCCGCTATGGAGCCCAGAAGAATGACGGCTGAGGAAAAGGAAACCCTCCTTGCCACCTTCCATCCCGACTACATCGAAAGCCAATTCACCACCCTTTCCGTAGGCCCCAACAAGGGGGAAAAGGTGCCCCTTGAGCTCTGCGCTCTGCTGGAGGCCAACTCCCGCGTAAAGGGGATGCAGATCGATCTGGAAAATCCTACCTACGACGTGGACGTTCTCATCATCGGCGGCGGTGGAGCAGGCTCCAGCGCGGCCATCGAGGCTCACGAGAAGGGGGCCGACGTGATGATCGTCACCAAGCTCCGCATCGGCGATGCCAACACCATGATGGCAGAGGGCGGCATTCAGGCGGCTGACAAGCCGAATGATTCCCCCGCCATTCACTACGTAGACGCTCTCGGCGGCGGCCACTTTGCCAACAAGCCCGAGCTTTTGTACCGCCTTGTGACCGAGGCTCCCGACGCCATCGCCTGGCTGAACGATTTGGGCGTGGAGTTTGACAAGATGCCCGACGGCACGATGGTCACCACCCACGGCGGCGGTACCAGCCGCAAGAGAATGCACGCCGCGAAGGACTACTCCGGCGCCGAAATTATGCGTACCCTGCGGGACGAGGTTCTCAACCGCGGTATTCCCGTAGTAGACTTCACCAGCGCCATTGAGCTCATCCTGGACGAGGAGGGCAAGGCCGCCGGTGCGGTGCTGATGAATATGGAGACGGGTGAGATTATGGTTGCCCGCGCCAAGACCGTCATCATTGCCACCGGCGGATGCGGAAGACTGCACTATCAGGGCTTCCCCACCTCCAACCACTACGGTGCCACCGCAGACGGCTTGATCCTCGGTTACCGTGCCGGTGCCAAGCTTTTGTATCAGGATACCCTGCAGTATCACCCCACCGGGGCCGCATTCCCCGAGCAGATCTTCGGTGCCTTGGTAACCGAGAAGGTTCGCTCTCTGGGTGCTATGCTCATCAACGTAGACGGCGTTCCCTTTATGCATCCTCTGGAGACCCGCGACGTATCCGCCGCATCCATCATCCGTGAGTGCAAAGAGCGCGGCAAGGGCATTGAGACCCCCGAGGGCTACGGCATTTGGCTGGACACCCCGATGATCGAGATGAAGGGTGGCGAGGGCACCATCGAGAAGCGCATCCCCGCGATGATGAGAATGTTCGGCAAATACGGCATCGACATCCGCAAGGAGCCCATTCTGATCTACCCCACCCTGCACTATCAGAACGGCGGCCTTGAGATCAAGGCGGACAACGAGACCGGCGTTCCCGGTCTGTTCGTAGCCGGAGAGGCCGTTGGCGGCATCCACGGCAGAAACCGTTTGATGGGCAACTCCCTTCTGGACATCATCGTATTCGGTCGCTCCGCCGGCAAGAACGCTGCTGACAAGGCAAAAGAGACCAAGCTTGGCAAGCTGACCCTCTCCCACGTGGAGAAGTTTGCAAAGGAAATGGAAGAGGCCGGAATCCACTCCGACATCGTCTCTCCCAAGCTCCTCCCCGATTACACCCGCAAGGTCTAAAAAAGAGAAGATAAAAAAAGAGAGCAGTCTATTTTTAGACTGCTCTCTCACTTTCTTTTGAAAAAGAAAGTGAGCAAAGAAAACTTCAATTCTTTGGAAAGTGTTCTCAAAGAAAGATTGCTTGTATTTTGGGAAAAAGAAAGGTAGCAAAGAAAACTTCATAGTTTTGGAAAAAGTATTCTCAAAAGGAGATTGCTTGTCCTTTGGGAAAAAGAAAGTTAGCAAAGAAAGCATTATAGCTTTAGAAAAAGCATTCTCAAAGGAAGATTCCCTATACTCAGGGAAAAAGAAAGTCAGCAAAGAAAACATTATAGCTTTAGAAAATCAAAGCTTTTTCCAACGGAGCACGCAGGCT
Source organism: Clostridia bacterium (assembly GCA_017508505.1). The sequence goes on along the minus strand of JAFVYT010000073.1, from coordinate 8,900 downwards.
CCCACGAGGCACAGCGTAACGCCCGCTCCGACCGGGGAAAGATAGGTCAATCCGCGGAAAAAAGGCACGACGGAAAAAACGGCTCCCGCAAGGGTCAGGAGAAAGGCGGAATTTTCCGTCTTTTCCTTTTCGGAAACAAGAGAAAGGATGCCGTAGACCACCGCCAAAACGGTCAGGATCCCCGTCATAATCGGTGTCACGTTGCCATAGCCGTAGGGGGTCAGATCAAAGTAAGAATAACTGCGTCGCCACGGCTCCCCCTCGGGATTGGCAAAGCGCAGGATCACCCCAAAGGGCAAAAGCTCCAGAATCAGCGCCGCACCGGCCAGTACCGTTGCCACGGTCTTTTTGATTTTCATACCGTAACGCCTCCCATCTCTGTTATCATAGCACAAGTCGGCTCCCATTACAAGGTGCAAAAAATGCGGCCTCCTCCCTTTCGGGCGGAAGCCGCATTCATTTTCGATTCTGTTATTTGGTGGGAGCGTCCCAAGGGTTGGAAAGTGCGTAATTGGCACATTCCTTGATGATGTTTTTCATATTCTCATCCAGAATAAGGTCCCCCACACCCTTCTTCTTCCGAGCGCTTTCGGGAAGCTTGTCCAGTTTGACCTCCTCGATGGGAGTGCCCGTCAGCTGGGCGTAGAAGGAATAGGCTACGACCAAACGGCCGAAATCGCTCATATGGGTGTGGTCCCGATAGAGCTCCTTGTCCGGTACCCCAAGGACCTTGGTGGCATACAAAATGGCAGAGCCGGTGCAGAAGGCCTTTTCATAGGTCTCATCGGTCAAAATATTCTTCTTCGTCACGTCCGAATAGGAGGTAAATTGCTTCACGGGGTCAAAGTCAAAGCTTTCAAGAAGCTTCATACGGGTTTCACTGGCGGTTTTCAGCATTTCCCGATCCCCCGGTGCGGGCCAGGAGAGATGCCAGCCGAAGCTGTGCTTTGTGGGAACGTACCGATTCACAAGGCTCTCCAGCTTTCTGCGATAGACCAAATGTGCGGTTTCATCCAGCATATCCTCAGTTCCGACCTGGAAGAATACGTAATCCCACGGCTGAGCACGCAGGGCCTCCTTCAAGGTCGCATTTTCCACTACGGAATACGACCCCTTGCCGTAACGGCTGGTATAAAAGTCATAAACGGGTTTGTTTTGCTCTCCAAACTGCACGTGCTGCTTGATGGAGCATCCGCTGTAATACACAAAGCCCAGCATATATTCCTGCTCATAGCCCTGCGCCTCAAACACACGGGCAAGCTGGAAAAAAACGTCATTGGAATGGCTGTTACCCAAAATCAAAAGCTTCATAATCCCCTTCTCCCTTTCGCTTTGTTCTCTGGTTGCAGGCTCTACGACGGTTTCTTCCTCCTCCTTGGTCACCGAGGGGGCCGACGGAACGACGGGCGCCTCTGCCGTTTTGGTTGCGGTTTCGGTTGCGGTTTCAGCTTTCTCTTCGGGAATCGAAAGCTCGTAGGAAACACAGCCCACAACGGGAAGCACAAAAATCAATGATAATAAAAGAGCAAGAATTCGTTTCATCACGTTTTCCTCCAGCATATCAAAAGGTGCTTTCCACCTCTTAATAATTGATCAAAGCAGCTCCAAAAGTGCTTTCAGAGCCTTGGCACGGTGGCTGATCCTGTTTTTCAGCTCCGGCGAAATCTCTGCAGCGGTCTTCCCGTATTCGGGAAGATAAAAGTAAGGGTCATATCCGAAGCCGCCGCTTCCCCGGGGCTCGTCGATGATCTCACCCTCCATCGTCCCTTCGGCAAAGATGGCGTTACCCTTGGTGACACCCGTTGAAGCTACGTTGGGATACACCAGCGCAACGGCGCAGGCGTAATGGGCCTTTCTGTTTTCCACCCCTTGGAGCTTTTCCACCAAAAGACGGTTGTTGGCCTCGTCGTCTCCGTGCCGTCCGCAGAAACGAGCGGAATAAATACCGGGAGCGCCGTCCAGCGCATCCACGCAAATGCCGCTGTCGTCTGCCAGCGCCGCACAACCGGAGATCTGTGCGATCTCATAAGCCTTTTTATAGGCATTCTCCTGAAAGGTCTTGCCGTCCTCCACGGTCTCGTGGGCAATGCCCGCTTCTCTCATAGAAACGATCTCGTCGAATTTTCCGCCAAGGATCGCACGGATCTCACGCAGCTTTCCCGGGTTGGAGGAGGCGATGATCAATTTCATTTTCAGTCCTCGTAAATGGGGAATTTCTCGCAAAGGGCGACGACCTCTTTGCTGACTCTTTCCTTATTGCCCTCAAAATCGACGGCAATATCCCGAATCCACAGTGCAATCTTTTCCATTTCCTCTACGCCGAAGCCGCGGGAGGTGACGGCGGGAGTGCCGAGACGCATACCGCTGGTGACAAAGGGGCTCTGGGGATCGTCGGGGATGGCGTTCTTATTGACGGTGATGTGCACCTCGTCGAGGCGTGCCTGCATCTCCTTACCGGTCACGTCAAAGTTGCGCAGGTCGATGAGCATCAGATGGTTGTCGGTACCGCCGGACACCACGCGGAAGCCTGCCTTCTCCATGGCTGCCGCAAGGGCGGCGGCATTCTCCATAATCTTCTTCTGATATTCCTTGAACTCAGGCTTCATTGCCTCAGCAAAGGAAACGGCCTTAGCCGCGATGATGTGCTCCAAGGGGCCGCCCTGCGTGCCGGGGAATACGGCCTTGTCAATCTGCTTGGCAAACTCCTCCTTGCAGAGGATGAGACCGCCGCGAGGACCGCGGAGGGTCTTGTGGGTGGTGGTGGTGACCACGTCCGCATAGGGAACGGGAGAGGGATGGAGCCCTGCGGCAACAAGGCCGGCAATGTGCGCCATATCCACCATATAGTAAGCCCCGACCTCCTTGGCAATCTGACCGATCTTCTCAAAGTCGATGGTACGGGAATAGGCGCTGGCACCCGCAATGATCATCTTGGGCTTGCACTCCAGAGCCTTTTGGCGGAGCGCCTCGTAATCGAGCACCTCGCTCTTTTCGTCCACGCCGTAGGAAACGATGTTGAAATATTTACCGGAGATGTTGGCGGGAGAACCGTGAGAAAGGTGTCCGCCGTGGGCAAGGGAAAGACCCATCACCGTATCTCCGGGCTGGACCAGCGCAAAGAACACCGCAAGGTTTGCGGAGGCACCGCAGTGAGGCTGTACGTTGGCGTGCTCCGCACCAAAGAGCTTTTTGGCCCTTTCGATGGCGAGCGTCTCCACCTCGTCGATGTGCTCGCATCCTCCGTAATATCTCTTTCCGGGGTAGCCCTCGGCGTATTTATTGGTCAGAACGGTTCCTGCCGCCAGAAGGACGGCCTTGGAAACGATGTTCTCAGAGGCAATCAGCTCAATGTTGTGTCTCTGACGGGAAAGCTCACGGTCACAAGCGGCGTAAAGCTCTGCGTCGTAGTTCTTCAGTTCTTCAAAAAAATTCATTTTCGTTCTCCTTATCCCTTTCTTTTCCGTTTATTCATACTTTTTCTCACAATCTTACTTGCCCCCGAACGAAACCGTTTCTCCGGGATTGACCGTTACGTTCAAAAGAGGCTCGGAGCGCTTTGCCATAACCGAAAGGCAAACGGGGGTAGCCGTGGGATTGTATACCGCGCTCTGATCCGCAAAAAACTCAAGGCTATGGTAAGCCCGCACGTAGCGGAAGTATTCCTCATTGGTGCAGTACCAGATATCGTCCCTTCCGCCAACGCAGGAAAACAGCTTCTCGATCACGTCCCAATTGTCGGCCATATTAAACTCGTAGCTGTGGCCCCAAACGGAGAAAAGGTACGGACTCCGATCCGAGCCCTTTGACGAATTCGTATCCAGCGCAACAAACTGCTCTGCCAGCTCCATCAGGCCTGAGTAGGTATGCTTTGCAGTGCAGGCCCAGCGCAGGGGATCCTCGGGCAAATCGAAGCTCTTGGTGGTTTTGGTGGTTCTGGCATAAAGAAAACCGCCGACGTCCAGCGCCTCTACCGCATCGTCGTTGAACACCCCGTAGGGATACGCAAAGCCGCGGCAGGGAACGCCGAGGAGCGTCTCCAGATTTTTCCGATCCGCCAACACCTCCCAAGCGATGCAGCTTCGCTCCATCTTGGTCATCCAAGCGTGATTCAGGCCGTGGGCCGCGATCTCGCAGAGGTCACGGTTTTGCTTGAAAAACTCCAAAAAGCGGGTGCGGTTCATACGGCTGCGGGGCTCACCCAGATCCGTCTGGGGAGTATCCTCCAGAATGCGCTTGATGCCGCTGTTGATGTTAAAGGTGCCGCGGATGCCGTAGCGACGCATCAGGTCTGCCAGACGAAAGTCCGACTCGACACCGTCGTCATAGCTGATGGTAAATGCCTTTCCCGCTCCACCGGGAAACCGCATACTTACGATTGCCATAGCAAAACCTCCTGTTTGTACAGTAGAGACATTTGTCCCCGAACAAGGGACATTATACTACTTTCCCTCTCCCCTTGTCAACTTCGAAAAAAAGGTTTTATGCTTTGTTTACAATTCCACCTGACAAAAGGCGTTGTCGCGTAACTGCCAAACCGAGGAAAAGCCGTATTTCTTCAGCTTTTCTACGGTTTCGTCGAAATGAAATCTCAAATGCTCGAGACGGTGAGAGTCTCCGTTGATCACAAGCCTTGCCCCTCTTTTCTTCAAGTGAGCAAGAAGGAAATCCTCGGGATAAGGCTCGGTGCGGTAGCCCCGTGCGATGGCCCCCGTATTCACCTCGATAAAGGGAATGCGTTCCAGCACGGCATCCATTGCCTCAAGGGCGACTCTTTGATACGCCTCCCCCGCCCCGTCGAAGAGGCCGAACTTATTCACCAGATCAAAATGTCCCTGAATGGTATAGGGACAGCGCTCGGCGTGGTGCACCACGCTCTCATAATAGCGCTTGGCATACTCCAGAGGATCCCCCTTGCCGTAATGCTCCACGTACTCCATCTGCCGCTTCAAGGAATAGTCGATGGGGCTAAAGCCGTCGGGAGTCTGAAGGTAATGAACGGAGCCGATGACGTAGTCAAAATCCTCGGGGGCGATTTCGGAATACAGATCCTTTTCAATGCCGCAATACAGATCCATCACCCCTTCCCATTCCTCCTTCAAAGCGTCCACCGTCTGACGGTAAATGGGATATAGGCTGTGATTCATACAGTCCCCGGGATAGAAGTCCGTTTCACTGTGCTCGGAAAAGCCAAGAGAAGCAAAGCCCAGCTCCTCTGCGCGCTCCGCCATTTCCCGAGGGGTATTTTTTCCGTCGGAAAAGACGGTGTGAGTGTGTAGATTAGAATGCCTCATAAAATGCCTCTTTATTTTATGGAAAACAGCTCGAGGGCGTTTTCTCCTAAAATTCTTCTTTCCGCTTCCTCTCCCAATTCCAGAGACAGAAAGGTCTCCAGCTCCTTTTTAGGGTTCCACATAGGATAGTCTGAGCCGAACAAAACTCGATCCGTACCCCAACGCAGGATCAAATCCCTCGCCTTCCACTTGTCGAAAAAGGGAAAGGTGGAGGAGCAGTCCACGTACAGATTCGGTCTTCCCGCAAGCTTGTCGCAGGCCTCCTCCCACACGGACCAGCCGCACAGATGCGCTCCGATCACCGTGAGGGTGGGAAAGCGCTCCAAAACGGGAATCAGGCGATTGGGATTGGAATAATCATAGCGATAGTCACCGGTGTGAAGGAGCACGGGAAGATCCAGCTCCACGCAGGCCTCGTAGATTTTCATCGCGCGGGGGTCGTCCAGAGGGAAGGCCTGAATGTCGGGATGAAGCTTGACTCCGAGAAGACCGACCTCCTTCAAATGAAGCACGTCGCCGCGGATGTCCGTGCTTGCAGGGTGGAGGGTACCGAAGCCGAAAAAGGTATTGGGATGCTCCCGGACCGAAGCAGCAATAAAATCGTTGATGCTCCGAACCTGAGCGGGTGTGGTGGCAACGGAATGCACCAAAAAGCGGTCGATGAGACCGTCTGCTGCCTCCAGAAGGCCTGCGGTGGTACCGTTGCAGGCGGCAGTGGTACCATAGAAATGATCTGTTCCCGCGCAGGCACGAGCGGCAATCTTCTCGGGATAAATGTGGCAATGGGCGTCGATCACCGCAATGCTTCCGATCATAACAAAGCTCTCCGTTTCCGATACTTATCTTTTTTATCATTCTACACCAAAGCCCCCTTTTTTTCAATAGGAACACCCGAAATTTGGCGCTTTACCTTGCAAATCAACCCCTTACGTGCTACAATGTAAGCATTCTGTACAAGAGGTGATTTGAAATGCTGACCAAGCGCATCCCCCTTCCCTTTGAAGGAAAAGAAAACGCCTATCTGGATCTGTACGTTCCCGCTGTCGGCGAGAAGACTCTGGTGACCCGCCGCCCTACCGTTTTGGTCATTCCGGGAGGAGGCTACTCCAAGGTCTCCTATCGGGAGGGAGAGTGCATCGCTCTTCGCTTTATGGCAGAGGGATTCAACGCCGCTGTGCTTTGCTACAGCACCAAGGAGGATGCACGCTTTCCCCAGTCTCTTTGCGAGGCTGCCCTTGCTATGGCGCATTTAAAGGAGAACGCTGACGTCTACGGCCTTGACCCGAAGCGCTTCTACACCTGCGGCTTTTCCGCAGGCGGACACCTTGCCCTTTCTTTGGGCGTTTTTTGGGACAAGGAATGGCTGAGCCGCCGCATCGGAAAGAACAGCGAGCTTCTTCGACCCACGGCACAGATCCTGGCCTACCCCGTAGTGGTATCAGATCCCGCGTTCCGTCACAACGGCTCCATCGCAAAACTTGTGGGAGATGCTCCCGATCAGGAGGCACTTGACCTTGTTTCCTTGGAAAAGCAAGTAAGCGAGCAAACACCCCCGACCTTTCTTTGGACCACCCAGTCGGACCCCGTCGTGCCCGTGGAGAATTCCCTGGTCTTGGCCTCCTGTCTCCAAAAGGCAGGCGTGCCCTTGGAGCTCCACGTTTATGGCTGGGGCCGTCACGGACTCTCTCTGGCAAACCGCCAGAGTCAGAACATCGAGAACTACGGTAAGGAATTGAAAATGAGCCAGAACAATCCCCACATTGCCACGTGGCTCCCTCTTTGCTTTGAGTGGCTGGACGAAATGTTCGGCGTGACGATGAATCTGACGGAGGACCCCCAATGAACGTATGCTTTCAGCTTTCCACCCATCTTTCTTACCGTGACACCTCCACCGCCTGGAATCGGATTCTGGAAACGCTGACCCGAAGGGAATCTCAAACAGTCACGGAGCTTCTCGTGACGGACACACCCCCCGCCGAGATCCCCCTTCACTACGGTGAATGGGCAGTCTCCTTTCAAAGCGGGCGGCTTCTCGTTACAGCGATGGAGGAGGCAGGGCTTGTGCGCGGGATGCGCAAGGCCGCCGAGATCCTGAAAAGTGGAAAGGAATGTCCTCTTTTTCACGCAAAACGGAAGTATTTCCAAATCCCCCGGTCTCTTCTCGGGGTGTCCCTTGAAAGGGTCTGCCTTTACTACAACGAGTTGGAAGAGATGAAAAAGGAACGGCGCGATGAGGTGCGGGAGGATTACCATCGCATCGGCGCGGCAAAGCAGGCAGCGCTGGATCTGCGGGATTTCATCGGCCGCCTGACGGGAGTGAGCCTGAAGGTCCTCCCCTTGCAGGAAGGCATCCCCTCAGAGGGCAGCATCCTCATCGGCCCGCGAGAGGAAACGAGCCTTCCCTACGGTACCGTACGGATCTGCGAGGAGGCGGGACGGGTTCTCGTGGAGGGCTCGGACATCTGCGCTCTGGAGAGCGGTGTCTCTTATCTTGCGGAGCTTTTGAAAAACGGCTCAGATCTTTCCTCAGTCGCCTACGAGGAAGCTCTTCCGCCTCGAGACGAGTATGAGAAGAATCCGGATGCCTTTCTCCCCTGCTACCGCAAGCGCCTGTCTCTTTCCTCCGACGAGATCTCTATGGAAAGAAAGGCGGCAAAGCTGGAGGATCCGTCGCTGCCCGCCTTTCTCATTGCCCATCGCGGCGAGCACACCTACTACCCCGAAAATTCCCTTGAAGGAATCCTGAGCGCGTGGCGATGCGGCGCGGACTCCGCAGAGCTGGACCTTTCCCGCACCCGCGACGGAGTATGGATCCTGATGCACGACAAGACCCTCACACGCACCACGGACGTTGCGGAAAAGAAGGGTAAAAACGGGCTCCCCGACTCTATGGTCATCGCCGATTGGAGTCTGGAGGAGCTGCGCGAGCTTCGTCTGTACGACAGCTACGGCCGTATTTCCCCCTTTTTGATTCCTACGCTGGAGGAGGTACTCTGTGCCGCCGAGGGCAGGATCTACCTTCATCTTGATAAAAAATTCGATTACCGCGAGGAGCTGTTCCCCCTGATGCGAAAATGGGGACTTTTCCGCTCCCTTTACCTTTGCAATTACGTGGATCGGGAACAGATTTTGGAGCTGCGGGACGATTTTCGAGACTGCGGCATCCGCTTCCCCTCGATCTACCGCCTCAACTCCCAAAATCCATTGAAGCTGAACCGTGAGCTGGAAGAGCTGGCAAGCCCCGATTGCACCCTTGCCCCCAACGTGATTCTGCTCAACGACTATCACAAGTATTTCCGCTCTCAAAAGGCGCTGGTTCCCGTCTATCGCGACAAACTCCGCATCGGCTGCTGGATGATGTGGGGAACGGACAGTGAATTTTTCTGGCAGGAGGCACTGGATCTGGGCTTTGGAATCTTTATGACCAACTTTCCCCTTCTCTTCCGCCGATATCTGGAAGAGGAATAAAAAAAGGGGCTGTAAAAAAACTCAAGTTTTTTTACAGCTCCTTTTAAGGGGATAGGAAAAAAAGATGCAGAACGGACAAACTGAGCAAAAAGCAAGGTAAACCTTGCTTTTTGGTTACCCGAAGGCGTACAAAGGTACGTC
>JAFVYT010000072.1 GCA_017508505.1 Clostridia bacterium | reverse complement strand
GTTCTATGAGCTTTTCGGATTCGGCAAGGCATACGAAGACGCTTATGCGGCAGAGAAGCTGGATACCCTGAAGGATACTCTGACGAAGGACGAGCTGGACGCGATCAAGGTTGGCTTGATCAAGGAGGCTGTCCTCAATGCTCTCGCCAATGAGACCGAAAAGGATGCCAACAACATCCTCGTTACCGGAACCACCGAAAAGACCGCTACTGCCTATGGCAAGAAGGTCCCCGTTGCCTTCGCAGAGACCCTGATGAAGGTCAGAACCGCCATCGCAGCGATCGCAGAGGAGAACCTCTCCGAGTATCGCGCACAGATGATCAAGGAAGTGATCGATGCCGCTTTGGCTGAAAAGGACGATGAGAAGGCAAAGAGCTTCATCGTAATCACCGAAACCTCCGAAAAGGATGCTGACGGAAAGGTTACCGTCAATAAGTCCGCTACGATCTTTGAAAAGACGGTTCCCGTAACCTTTGCGGAAGCCATGAACACCTTCAAGGGCACCTTGGATTCCAAGGCATCCAGCGCGCTGTCCTCTTATGTTCTGGACAAGATCAACTTTGTGAAGGACGACGAGTTCTCCAAGTGGGCATTTGATACCGCCAGAAAAGCAGGCGACACCACGGTCCTTCTGGACGGTGACGGAAAGGTAGAAGAAGGCAAGACGTTGGGTAGCGACAAGGGCTACACCTATGTAGAGGTATATCACCTGAGAACCCTGCCTCGCAAGGATGAGGACAAGTCCCGCGATGTAGCATACGCGCTCTTCTCCAGTGAGTCGAATGCCAAGAACGCAATCGCAGAGCTCACCAAGAAGGATAAGTTGGATGTAGCCGCATTCGAGGAAATCATCAAGGCAAACAGCGCCACCGGCAATACCACCATTGAGGATTGCCGCAAAAATCAGGTAGGAAGCACCACCTTCGACAGCTGGCTCTTTGATGAGGAGCTGACCGTAGGCGCATTCACTAAGGAGGCTTTGAAGCTGGATTCCTCCACCTGGTGTGTTGCATACTACACCGCAGAGGGTGAGTTCAACTGGAAGCTGACCGTAACGGATACCATTATGACCGAAAAGCAGGAAGCTCAGTACAAGGATATGGAAACCAAGTACGCAGCCGGTGTGCAGACCTACGATAGCGCTATCAACAAGATCAAGACGTAAATGACCCGGGCGCTGTTGCGGATTCGCAACAGCGCCCTTTCAATGCTTTATAAAGGGAAAGGAAACCGTTATGATACTGGAAGCAAAACAAACCACCGTCGCATATCGTTGTCCCCATTGCGGCTCGGGTGTCATCAGTGCCGTAGGGCTCTTCAATCTCCATGCTGACATGGTCAAGCTGAAATGCTCCTGTGGCCAAAGCGAAATGAAGATCGTTTGCACGAAGGACGGTCAGATCCGTTTCACCGTCCCCTGTATGCTCTGCCCCAATCCCCACAATTTTACTGTCAGCTCCAACCTGTTTTTCAACAAGGAGCTTTTCGTTCTTCCCTGTCCCTATTCTGACATCAACATCTGCATGATGGGTGAAATCAACCATGTGAAGGCAGAGCTGTCCCGCACCGAGCTTGAGCTTTTGGATCTTTTGGAAAAGAGCGGTATCGACAGCTTTGAGCTTTTACAGGGGGACGGCGAACGCTACCTCTCCGATCCTCAGGTTACCGAGATCGTCACCTATGTGATTAAGGAACTGGACGAGGAAGGAAAAATCCACTGTCGCTGTCCCGAAGGACAGGAGGGCAACTATGAGGTCGAAATCCGAAGAGACGGAGTGATGGTCACCTGCCTTGCCTGCGGTGCCTCCAAACTCATTCCGGCGGATTCTCTCATTCACGCCCACGACTTTCTCAATGCGGACAGCCTGGATCTTATTTGAATGTTATTCTATCATTTTAAGTTAGAAGGCGATATCATTGAACTCACATTATCATAAAGAATATCTGAAATCCCTATTTCCATGCATCAGCTTCGGCATTCTCTGCGGAGGCTTGACCGGTGCTGTGATCTTTCTGTTCCGACTTGCCGCCGCACAAGCCGAAGCGCTCTCTCGCTTTTGGTATGCGATGGCAAGACTGTCTCTCGGCGGCGTTCTCATTACCTTTGGTGCTCTGATCCTTGCCGCCTGTGCTATGGCGCTTCTGCACCGTCGGATCCCCGAGGTAGCCGGAGGCGGTATCCCTCGAAGCGAAGGAATTTTGCGCGGTGTGCTTGCATTCCGATGGTTTAAGACCCTGCTCGGAACCTTCTTTGGAAGCCTTCTCAGCTTCCTATGCGGTCTTCCCGTGGGAAGCGAGGGCCCTTCGGTTCTCATCGGAACCTCCCTCGGACGCTTCTTTAGCAGTTTGTTCAAGAGGGAAGTACCTTGGGAACGATACGTTATGACAGGCGGTGCCGGTGCCGGATTTGCCATCGCCACAGGGGCACCCCTCTCCGGCATTCTCTTTGCGCTGGAGGAGGTACACAAACGGTTTACCCCTCTGCTGATTGTCACCGTTTCCCTATCCACTCTCTCTGCCACACTTGTCAACCACATACTCTGCGCGGCAACGGGGATTTCCCCGAAGGTCTTTGAAATTCCCGCGCTGACATCCTACCGCTTACAGGACACAGGCTATCTTTTGCTGTTCAGCCTCTTGATCGCGCTATCGGTCACCGTGTTCGACTTCTTAGTGTATCTTTACAACCGAGTGACCAAGAAGATCCCCAATCTTCTTTCTGCCCCCATCAAGCTGATCCTTTTGTTCCTCTTTTCAGGAGTATTGGCTTTTTTCCTGACCGAGGGAACCTACAGCGGACACGATGTCATCGAAGAACTGCTTCTTCCACGTGAAACGGTATTCATGCTCCTGCTTCTGCTCGGCATCCGACTTTGCATGATGCTCCTTGCCGCGAACAGCAGTGCAACCGGAGGTCTCTTTATCCCCTCCCTTGCCATCGGCGCCCTTTGCAGCGCTCTGTTTGCGCGCTTGCTCATGGTTCTGGGAATGTCTCCCGATCTGTATACCGTCACCATGCTCCTTGGTATGTGCGCATTCCTCGGAGGAACATTGCGCGCGCCGCTGACCGCTACCGTTTTTTTCTTGGAGCTAACGGGACAGTTTATCGATCTTTTCTTTGTGGCATTGGTCGTCTTTATCGTTGCCACCGCAAATGATCTTGTCAACCTTATGCCCTTCTATGACCGCGTCATCAAGCGGATGGAGCGTCAACAGAACGAAGGAAAGGAAGCGCATATTACCTGCTTTGAAATGAAGATCTCACACGGATCCTTTGTTATTGGCAAGAGTGTCCGTGATATCATGTGGCCCGCCTCTTCCGTGATCATTGGAATTACCCGCGCCAAGGAAACCAATGAAGATATGGATCACGACGGCGAAAAGCAACTGTTCGCGGAGGATACCATCGTGATCCGCGTTCGCTACTACGACGAAAAAGAATTAATG
>JAFVYT010000071.1 GCA_017508505.1 Clostridia bacterium | reverse complement strand
CTGGTGGCGGCGGTGGGCAAGGCGAGATTTGTGACGGAGGATATGGTAAAGCCCGGAGCCGTGGTCATTGACGTGGGAATGAATCGGGACGAGAAGGGCCTTTGCGGCGACGTGGATTTCGCGGCGGTGGAAAAGAAGGCCTCCTTCATCACCCCCGTCCCCGGAGGTGTCGGCCCCATGACCATCACCCTGCTTTTGAAAAATACGCTGACTGCCGCACGGAACGCGGCAAAAATCGCGGAATGAGGATACGATTTATGAAAAAAGCACTTTTGATCCTTCTTGTGGCCAGCCTTTTGCTTACTGCCTCGGCCTGCTCCGGGAAGGAGCAAAAGACCACAGAGACCTTGGAGGAAACGACACCGGTCGATACGGGCCTCTCCGATCAGGAGGCGCTGGCGAGCTTTTTTGCAAAATTCAAGGCCGGAGAGTATAAGGTCAAGATTTTCGATTACGAGGACTATGAAGAGTTTGTGGAATTGGGGGAGTACAAGGGACTCGAATATCCCGACTCCGAGGAATTGCACCCCAAGGTCACCGATGAGAAGGTCAACGATTACATTACGGGCATCCAGCTTACGGCGCTGATCCCCGACGAGGATTTCATCACCGTCAAGGAGGGAACGGTCCGTAAGTTCGACACGGTGGTGATGGACTATCGCGGCGTCATCGAAGGGGAGGCCTTCGAGGGAGGCAGCGCCGAGGATCAGACGCTTCTGATCGGGAAAGGAGACTTTATTCCCGGCTTTGAGGAAGGGCTGATCGGGGCGGAGATCGGAAAAGAGGTTCGGTTGGATCTGAAGTTCTCTCCCTATTACGGCAGTGCCGACATTGCGGGGAAGGACGTCAGCTTTTACGTGACCGTCAAGGAGGTAAGCCGGGTGGAAACGATCCCCGAGGTTACCGTGGAGGAGTTCAACAAGTTCTACGGCGTCTTTTACGGAACCACCTTTGAAAGCATGGAGGAGGTCTGGAACGACATTCACGGATATCTGGAGCGTCAGGAGGAGGACCGGGTGAACTCCCTGATCGTGGGGTATCTGGAGCAGAGGATCATCGAAAACTCCATCATCAAAAAATATCCCGATAAGGAAATGGAATATATGCGCAACGTCTACACCGCTTATTCCACGCAGGATAAGGATCCCGACGTGAGCGTGGAGGAGTACTGCGAGGAGACGCTGGGGATCACCTATGAGGAATTTCTCGAGGATGCGGAGGAATATGCCAGAAAATACGTTGCGGAGGAGCTTGTGATCCGTGCCCTGATCCAGAAGGAGGCCGTGGAGGTGACCGAGGAGCAGATGGAGGCCCTGATCGTGGGGATGTATCAGTCCGACGGTGCCTATTATGCCGATTTGGAAAGCTTCATTGCCGATTGCGTGGAGACCTACGGAGGCGACGTCTTCTGGCGTCAGATCGCAGGGAACATGGTGATCGAGACCATCACGGAGAGCGCCGTGGTGCAGGGAGCGTAAGGTGAAGCGCGCGCTTTTATTCGGCTTTTGTCTGCTTTTGGCCGCTTCTTGTTTTTCTTGCCGTCAGGAAGTGGACGAAAAGGCCAATCGGGAGACTCTGCCACCCTTGACCGAGCCTTGGGAAACGGAAATCCCGTGGAAGGATTGGGTGGATGATTCCTACCCCTACGACCTGAACGAGTACCTGACTCTGCCCCCTCACGAGGGTGTGGTGGCGGTCTTTGACGACAGCGGTGTATGCACCGACGAGGAGCTGGAGGAGGCAACCCTGCAGATCCGTCTGTCCCTGGCAAAATTTGAGAAGAAGGATGGCCCGGCGGAGAAAACGGATCGGGTCACGGTTTCCTACGAGGTGGTGCTGGAGGGACAGCTTCTGGAGGACAAAAGCGCCGAGGCGCTTGAGATCGTCCTCGGCCTCGACGGCTACGACGGAGAAAAGGCGGCTCTTGCCCGCGCTCTGGAGGGAGCGGAGGTGGGCGAGCTTTGCTGGGCAGACTACCGCTACCCTGAGTCTCCGCTGTACGGCTCCCTTGCCGGGAAGACTGTAGTGGTCAAGGGAACGGTCAAAAAGATCGAGAAGGCCGTTCTTGCGGAGATGGACGAGGCGTTCGTTCACTCGCTGGATGGCTTTGAAGAGTCGAGCGTGGAGGATTTCTTCGACTCGGTGCGAAGAGACGTGGTCGAGGAGAAGAAGAGAAGAAAGGTGAACGCCGTATGGGCGGCCTTTTGCGAAAAGGTGACGGTGCACCGTTATCCGGAGGAGGAGCTGGAGAAGTACCGCGAGGAGTTCGCGGACTATTATCTCTCCCTTGCCGAGGCGATGGAAATGGAGCAGGAGGAGTTCCTCGAGGAGTATGCCGGTATGACTCCGGAGGAATTCGAGGAGGAAAAGGAACTGTACGCCACCGAGATGGTAAAGAACGATATGATCTTTACCCAGCTGATCCGCACCCTTTCCGTTACGGTGAGCCAGGAGGAGTATAATCGCGGTGCCCGCGAGTACTACGAGGCAGAAATGAGTGAATTCAAAAGCTTTGAGGACTTTGAGGCATACTATACCCGGGAGCAGATCCTGGAGAATCTGGTTCGTGACAAGGCGCTTCTTTCCGTTGTGGAAAAGGCGGTTTGTGACAAACAGGAGTAAACTATGAAACGAAAACTGATTGCCCTATTTTTTGCGGCGGTGTGCTTGATTGGTCTTGTGTCCTGCAACGAAAAGAAAACGGAGACCGCGACGGGGGAGGAGACTTACGTCCGTTACGACTACGATCTGTCCCGCTATATTTACATTCCCCAATATCGCAACCTTGCCATTACCTGCCAGGATCCCGAGGTTTGCACGGACAAGGAAATCGACGACGCTTTGACGCAGGTGCTTTTGTCCTATGCCACCTTCGAGGAGAAGGAGGAGCAGGTGGTGGAGCGCTTCAATCGGGTCAAGTTTGATTATCAAATGTATCTGAACGGGAAGGAGCTGGAGGACTACCACGAGGAAAACTACATTGTGGTGGTGGGCTCCGAGGGCTACGGGGATCTGGACTATACCATCGGAATGGCTTTGATCGGTGCCAAGAGGGGAGAGGAACGGGAAACGGAGTATACCTTCCCCGAAAATGACCCCGAGGTGGGAACCTGGGCCGGACAGACCGTGATCCTCAAGGCAAAGGTCAAGACTGTGGAGCAGCACTTTCTCCCGGAGTGCAACGACGATTTCGTTGCGTCTTTAGAGGGCGAAGGGGGAACCTTTGCCACTGTGGCGGAATTCCGCGAGGCCTTGCGGGAGAGCATCCTGTATAAAAAGGAAACGGCGATGGTCAACGCCGTCTTTGAGACCTATATGACCTCCGTGAAGGTGCTGGAGTATCCCGAGCGTGAGGTACAGTACTACGTGGATCTGGAATGGGAGAGTGTGGTTCAGACCGCCGCTCTTCTGTCCATGTCCGAGGACGATTACCTCGGGGCATACCTTGGTGTGGATCGCGCCCTCTGGGAGGCGCAGACCCGCATCAGTGCCAAGGAGTGGTCAAGAACGATATGGCCTGCATCCAGCTGTCCCGCCTTTTGGGGACG
>JAFVYT010000070.1 GCA_017508505.1 Clostridia bacterium | reverse complement strand
GCTGGAATTCTACCATTGAACTACACCCGCATGCATTTGGCCCACAAAAAGCCGCTCGAATATATTAGCACAAAGACGGAGAATTGTCAATAACTTTTTGAAAAAAAACAGAAAAATTCAATTATTTTTTGAAAAAATCTTTTTTTGCTTTTTTTGAAAAAGCTCTTGACAAAGTGAAGGATTCAGATTATAATATCAAAGCTATCTGGGTGTAGCGCAGATGGTAGCGCGCTACCTTGGGGTGGTAGAGGCCGTGGGTTCAAATCCCGCCACTCAGACCAGCAAGAGCTGAACCCGATAGGGTTCGGCTCTTTGTATTTTGCGGGTATAGTTCAGTGGTAGAATGTCAGCTTCCCAAGCTGAAAATGCGGGTCCGATTCCCGTTACCCGCTCCAAAAAGCTCCCAAGAACTTAGGTTCTTGGGAGCTTTATTTTACGAAAGGAATCAAATCGCGTATGAAAAAGTCTGCGGTCAAGAGCCCGTACCGCGAAGGGCTCCGAGACGGAATCCCTATTGCATTGGGGTATTTTGCCGTTTCCTTTTCCCTCGGGATTGCCGCCAAGGCGGCAGGGCTGGATGCGGTACAGGGCTTTCTTGCCAGCCTTCTCAACAATGCCTCCGCAGGGGAATACGCGGGCTTTCTTCTCATCGGTGCGGGAGCACCCTACTGGGAGATGGCGCTGATGACCCTTGTAACCAATGCCCGCTACCTTTTGATGAGCTGTGCCTTAAGCCAACGCTTTTCCCAAAGGACGCCCTTTTTTCACCGTTTTCTGATCGGTACCGCGGTGACCGACGAGATTTTCGGTATTTCCGTTGCCCGCAAGGGGCCCTTGGATCCCTTCTACCATTACGGTGCCATGAGCGTGGCCATGCCCGCCTGGGCCGTGGGCACCTCTCTCGGGATCCTGGCGGGGAACGTGCTCCCCGTGCGGGTGGTCTCCGCCCTGTCCGTCGCTCTGTACGGAATGTTTCTGGCCATCATCATCCCCCCTGCCAAGAAAAACCGTGTGGTACTGGGTCTGGTGGCGGCAGGCTTTTTATTCAGCTTTCTTTTGTCCGTTTTGCCCTTTTTCGACTTTTTGAGCGAGGGAACGCGCACCATTCTTCTGACCGTTCTGATCGCAGGGGCGGGGGCTTACTTCTTTCCCATCAAGCCTGAGGAGGTGGATACGGATGGAGCGTAATATTTATCTGTATATTCTGATCATGGGCGGAGTGACGTATCTGATCCGAACCCTGCCCCTGACCTTGATCCGAAAACCCATTCAAAGCCGCTTTCTGCAGTCCTTTTTGTTTTACGTGCCCTACGTGACCTTGGCGGTGATGACCTTTCCCGCCATTCTCCAAGCGACCCAGAGCCCCATCGCGGGGGCGGTGGCGCTGGTTTCGGGCATTTTCTTTGCCTGGCGTGGGCTGGGGCTGTTTCCCGTGGCGCTGATCGCCTGCGGGGCGGTATTCCTGCTGGAGCTTTTTTTGGTATAAAGACCCGATCCGCGTGATCGGGCCTTTTTTATTTGACAAACGCGGCGCTTGGATGGTAAAATGAGGAAAATACTGTCAAAGAAGGTATCTTTATGCTGGATCTGATCATTCAAAACGGAACCATTGTGGACGGCAGCGGAAGCGCTCCCTTTCTCGGCTCCGTCGGCATCCAAAACGGAAAAATCGTGATGAATCCCGAAGGCCTAGCCGCAAGGGAAACGGTCGATGCCGCCGGGAGAATCGTATGCCCCGGCTTTATCGATGCTCACTCCCACGGTGACGCTATGATCGGCACCGAAAGCGGACGACACTTCAAGACCGTGCAGGGCATCACCACGGAGGTCTGCGGCAACTGCGGCTCCGCCTATGCCCCCGTAGGAGGATCCTATAAGGAGGAAATCCTGAAGAATACGGCCTGGAATTACCCCCTTGACGAGGTGTCAAAATGGGATTGCTTCAGCGATTTTTTGAGCTATGTTGATACCAAGGCGAAAATGACTGCCAACGCCCGCTTCTACGTGGGACACAATATGCTCCGTCGCTGCGCCATGGGCTACAAAAACGCCAACCGCCCCGCCACCGCCGAGGAGCTCGACTTTATGAAGCTTCTTCTGAGAGAGGCCATGGAAGCGGGCGCCGCAGGACTTTCCACGGGGTTGATCTACGTGCCGAGCTGCTACGCGAGCACCGAGGAGGTCATCGAATTGGCCAAGGTCATCGCTCCCTTCGGAGGCATCTACGCCAGCCACATCCGAAACGAGGCGGAACGGGTGATCGAGGCGGTGCAGGAGGTGCTGGACATCGGAAGAGCCGCAGGAGTCGAGACCTGGATCTCCCACCACAAGGTGCAGGGCAAGGACAACTGGGGCAAGCAAAAGAAAACGCTGGAGATGATCGATCGGGCAAACGCCTCAGGCTACGTCACCTCCTGTGATCTGTACCCCTATCTGCGCTCGATGAACGCCATTCGCTCCCTGGTACCCGGGTGGCACTTTTCCGACGGGACGGAGGCGTTTCTGGACCGACTTTGTGACCGTGCCTACCGCGAAGAGCTCCGTGCCGAAATGGAGGATCCTCATACCCCCTACGACAATTTCTACCGC
>JAFVYT010000069.1 GCA_017508505.1 Clostridia bacterium | reverse complement strand
GCGAAGCGCTCCTTGGCCCGTTTGAGTGCTTCATCGCTTTCCGGCACGTGCAGGGTGAAGATTGCCTTGGCCCGATTCATCAGGCCGAATTTTTCTCTCACGGACTCGGGCAACGTCTCCTCCCACTCCGACAGCGTCGGCACAAGGCACAGTCCGATCAAACGCTCCAGCGTTCCGGAGGAGATGCCACCGAGAGCGGGATATACGGGGTAGAGCCGATCGGGATCGGGTGCCTCGCGCTTTCGCTCGGGAGAAAAGAGAAAGAGCTGACCGGCCTTTTCCTGCAGGATTCCGAAGTAATGGGCCTCGTCTCCCTTAAAGATTTGATTTCTCAGATAGGGCTGATTTACGTACAGAATGTTGACCTTCGTTCCGTTTTCATCCGTTGCCGTATAGCGCAAAACCCTTTTTCCCCTCATGGAGAAGACCCCCGGAGAGGAGTCCGCCTTCAGGAGAAAGCCGCCGTAAAGGCCGATTCTTTCCTTTGAGAGGGGATAGATCCGCCCGCTTTTGTAGGAGCGGGGAAAGGTCAAAAGCAGATCCTTTACCTGACGGATCCCCGCACGGTGGAGAGCCTGCGCTCTTTTTTCACCAACCCCCCGCAGGGTCTCCACGGGGGAGAAAAGAGAAGGATTCATCAGAGGTAAAAGACCTTAGCGTGCTCTCCTACCTCCTCCAAAAGATCGGGAGAGGAGGTTGCAATGAAGAACTGGGAGCAGGAGGCCTTCAAAACCTCGAATAGCTTGCCGGATGCCTCCTTGGAAAGCATTGCAAAGGAATCGTCGAAAATCATAGGCAGACTTGTCTTGCCCAAAAGCTGTGCCAAGCTTAAGCGGAAGGCCAAAAGCCCCATTTCGGATACCACGCCGCCTCCCGCCTTGATCAAGGGCAGCACGGACTCCCGATCGCGGAAGCAAAGCTCGAACTGATCGTCAAACAGGAAGGACTCGCCCTCTCCGAGAACAAAGGAGATCTTTTGATTGATGGAAAGAGCCAGAGACTCCTTCAGAGCCTTTTCAAACTGCTCCTTGCGAGCCAGCGCAACGGAATGGTTCAGCTCCGCTCCGTCCGCCTCCCGACGGTGCTCCTCGATGCGGCCCTCCAATTCCTTCAGCTCCGCCTCGATTTCCTCAGGCTTGCGGGAAAGGTGATTCTCTGCCTCCTCGAGACGGGCCACCGTAAGCGCTTTTTTCTTGTAAAGGGAGTCGTTCTGCACGGAAAGGAAGGCCAATTCCTTTTGCAGAGCGGCAAATTCAGGACTGACGGTGAGGCTTTCGCTCTCTACGTTACGGGTCAGAAGGGCATTGTACTGCGCACGGTCCCGTTCAATCTCGTGCTTGAGATCGTACAGCACGTCGTTGGCCTCGATGATCTGGTCACACACGGCCAAAAGATCTCCCGCCTCTACACGATGTCCGAGGGATGCCACCTTTTGGCTGATCCAAGCGGTAATGGCTTCCTTCTCGCTGCGCTTTCTTTTTTCGTCGTTTTCCTTCAGGCGCACCTGATCCAGGTAGACCTGCGTGGTCTTTTCGTGAGCGATGAGCTTATCGTAAAAGTCGTTGAATTCCGAAAGGGAGTTCATCCCATTCTCTCTGAGCACTCTTCGGATCGAGGAGGTGAACACCGTGGAGAGCACCTCCGCGGTCACGCCGCAAAGCCCGAGCGCGCCCGAGGCGAAAAGACAAGCGGCCAGATCGTACTTGAAGTAAGAAAGAATGAAGTAAAGCCCGAGGGCAAGACCGATGAGAACAACGCCCAAAACGCGGATCAGAAGTCGACCCTTCTCGTTCTTTTGGATCCTTCTTTTTGCTTCATCATAGAATTCTTTCTTCTGATGAGAGTCGAAGAGCTTGCGGTGAAAGCTGAGGGTCTCCTCGGCAAAGGTCAGGGCGGTACGCGCCTCGGCCAGGCCCGTCTCCGCAAGGCTTAAGCGGTTGTAGGAGCTTTTCATCTCCGCAAGGTCGGCCTCGCTGACGATGCCCTCCTTGTGGGTCACGTCGTAAACGGCGATGCGGTACTTTTTCTCCTTGGCGGTCAGGCTCTTTTTTAATTCCTCTGCGTCCCGCTTGTTTTCACTCAGCTTCAGATCGTCGGAAAAGCCCGCCATATCGGCCTTTAAGAGAACGCATCTGCGGTCGTTCTCGTCCAGCTTTTCCGCAATGTCCGAAAGGGTCCTGCTGCAGGCCTCGGCCTCCTCCTGCCAGCGAGGGCGATCGTTTGCCTGTGCCTGAAGCCGATCCCGCTCCTGAAGCATACGGTCAAGGGAGCCGGTTCCCTCGGGATTGTGATAGGAGAGGGCCTTCTCCCGCATTTGCATTTCGTCCTTATAAATGCTTTTTGTCCCCTCGTGGAAGGAGGAAATTTGGTTCAAAAAGCTGAACTTCGGCTTAAAAACAGGGGTTTCGTAACGCGCCTGCTTGAAGTAATTGATCAGGTCGAAGGAATCCTGATCCATCCCCGTCAAAAACTCTCCCGGGGTCAGATCCGTTTCCACGGGCACGGCGTTTTCCTCGTGCAAAAAGGAGAATTCCTCCTTGCCGTCGATCACGCTCCGTTGCAAAATGTATCCTGCGTCTCCGAAGAGGAAAATAATCCGTCCCAGTGCATTTTCCGCATTGTCCCGAGCCAGCGCCACGGAGTCCGCGCCGTAAAGCGCGAACTGAATGAATTCACAAACGCTGGTTTTGCCGCTGCGGAAGGAGCCGAAGAAAAGGTTTGCCCCCTCCTCCGGCTGGATGGTAAGATTTCTGATTTTTTTGAACGTTTCGATTTCTATTTTTTTGATGGAAAGTTTCTTCTGTTCCATAGTACTACCCTTTAAATGTGATCTCTCCCATTATATAGGAAAGAATCCTATTCGTCAATGACTTCGGGAAAGAAAAAAAGAAGAGGACGTTTAGTCCTCTTCCGATAGCAATTCCGATACGGTAACGAATTCGTATCCGTTTTCCAAAAGATACGGGATGATCCTTTTCAGCACCTGTGGGGTGGGCAATCTCTTGTCCTCCAGATCGTGAAACAGAATGATGTCACCGCAGCCGGCGTCGTCCTCCACCTTGGAAACGATTTTTTCAGTCTTGGGTAGGCTCCAGTCCCTTGTGTCCAGAGACCAAAGAACGTTTTTATAGCCCATTTTCTCCAAAACAGAAAGGGACGCATCGTCATAATATCCTCCGGGAGGACGGAACACCCGCGGCTTCTCTCCTGTCACCGAAAGGAGCACCTCTTCGGTTTTCAGAATTTCCTCCTCCAGCGCTTCCTTCGAAATTTTGGAAATATATGCGTGGGTGTAGGTGTGGTTGCCCAATTCGTGCCCCGCCTCAAAAATACTTTTTACTCTTTCGGGATCCTTGGCGGCGTTCTCTCCGATGACGAAAAAGGTGGCCCTGATTCCGTATTCCTCCAGGATGGAAAGAATCTCACGGGTGTTTTGCTTGCTGGGGCCGTCGTCGAAGGTCAGCGCGATCATTTTTTCTTCCGTCTCGCTTTTTCGGTAGATCTCAGCCTTGGCCCGACCGTGGGGGCCGACGGAGATCAGAAATCCCGCAGTCAATGCCAAAAGGGCCGCCGCGGCCCGTTTCATTCGCTCCATAATTCCTCCAGCGTTCCGAACCGATATCCCGCCTCCTTCATCTTGTGGATGAATTCATCGAGGATCTCGGTGTTGGTTTTTGACGTGGGATGAAGCAGAATGACCGCTCCGTCGTGAACGCGGGTCAGGAGCTTGTCCATGGCGTATTCCGGGCTCCGCTGATTGGCGTTATCCCAATCTGCCCAGGCAAGACTCCAAAACACCGTTTTATATCCGCAGTCCTCGACCCAATTCAGAGCTTGCTCGTTCCATACTCCCTCGGGAGGACGGAAATAGGGATCCAAATCATAGCCCGTCAGGCTCTTATAAACCGTTTCCAATTCCTCGAGCTCCGATTTCAGCTGCTGACTTGTCAGGCTCGTGATGGGGGGATGGCGGCTTGTGTGATTACAAACCAAATTCCCGTTTTCCTTGATTCTTTTGCAAAGAGCGGTGTTCTCCTCTACGAAGTGACGCAGAACAAAAAAGGCTCCCGTTACCTCGTTTTCCTCTAAAATGTCAACGATCTTTTCCACGTTTCCGTTTTCATAGCCGGCATCAAAGGTCAGATACAAGACCTTTTCGGCGCGTCCGATTCCCTTGGCGGAGTCGTTTTCCACCACGGGGAGCCGCGGACGCTCGCACTTTCCTTCGGAAATAAAATACCAGCTGCTTTGGCCTTCTGCGTGGGCAAAGGAAGAGAGCGAAACCAGAAGAATCGTTACCGCCGTGCAAAGTAGCTTTTTCATTGCGTTTCATCCTCCTTTACGCTCATATTGTGCCAAGAAACGAAAAAAATATGACTGCCGTTTTTTCTCGGAAGTCATATTTTCTGCATCAATTGGAAATTTGTTTTAAAATGGATAAAAAGTCGTCCAGCGCCGCTTCCTTCTTGGCGGGATCCCGCAGAAGAGCGGAGGGGTGAAAGGTCGCCATGATCTTCATTCCGCCCGCCTCGAACCACCTTCCGTGGTCGCGGGTGATACGAAAGTCGGGAGAGATGATCCTTTGCGCGGCGATCCTGCCCAGACAAACCAGAATCCTTGGGGATATCAGCTGGGTCTGCTCTCGCAAAAAGGGCATACAGGCCTCCTCCTCCCCCGGCTCGGGGTCGCGGTTACGGGGCGGTCTGCATTTCAAAATGTTGGCGATGTAATAATCCTCTTCCTCCAGCCCCAAAAAGGTCAGGTAATCGTCCAGGAGCTTGCCTGCAGGGCCGACGAAGGGCTTGCCCTCCCGATCCTCCTGCTCTCCCGGGGCTTCCCCCACAAAGAGGATCTTGGCCTCAGGATTTCCTCGGCCAAATACCGTGTTGGTTCTCGTTTGGCAAAGGGCACAGCTCCGACAGTTTTTCACCCGCTCCTCCAGCGCCTCCCACCTGATCTTGTTTTCCTGCATCCTTCTACGTCCTCTTTTTTCGTTTGTTTATTCTTCGTCTCGCACCCTGACGCATCGGCTTTTTAAAAAGGTGCGAGAGGGGGTTCTCTTTTGTTTTTCCGCAAATTCTCCGAGGCGGGGCGGAATCCGCTCCGAGGGAGCCAAAACGAAAAAGCGCTCCTTTTGACGGACCCGATAAAAAATCGGTGCGTCCTCTCCTCGGAACAGACTTCTTACCGCAAGGTATGCCTCCAGAGAGGGGATCAGATAGCACTCCTTCTTCGCGTTTTCCTCCAGACGGATGACGAACAGCTCACAGCCGCCGTCCTTTTTCGGATAAAGCTGTATGTAGACCCGCTCTGCCGTACAGTCAAAGCCGCAATGCTCCTTTGCAGCCTTAAACAGCTCTCGGATGATCCTGCGCCCGGAGGGCTTATCGTAGTCCAATTCCTCCGGGGAAAGGCGGTATGCCTCCAGATCCTCGGCACTCAGACTGATCCGTAAGGTATTTTCTCCGTTTTGCGTCAATTTCAATTCCGACCCTCCCATTTGCTCTTTCTTTCAGTATAAGCACCGTGGGAAAAAATGCAACCGACACTTTTTGGGAAAAGGGGAAGGCAACACCAATTTTCGTACATACCGAAATTATAGCGCTTTTTTTCTTTTTTCTCAAGAGAAAAAAGAAAAAAAGACTTTTTTCCCAAACTTCTTGACAAACCCCCTTGGGTATGATACTGTGACCTTGAAAGGAAAAGGTGGGTTGTCTATGAAGATCATTCCCGAGGAAATCAAGCATTCCTTTTACCAAAAAGGTGTCAATTGCGACGAAGCGCTCCTCCTTATCAAGACCGATATGGGAAGAGAGGTGTATTACTGCGATGCCTATACCGCCGTGACGCGGGAAGGGGTCGCTAGCCTCTTTTGTACGCTCGATTTGAAAAAGGAGAGGGGCGCTTCTCTTTTTGCCTCTTCCGACCCTCAAACCGTTTTGACGCAGCAGGATTACGTGTTCTTTCCGTGGGAGGAGATCGAAGGGATTCGGGTGGAGGAGCAGGTCTCCGTGATCCGATTGGTGCTTCGGAAAAAGAATGGCTTGGACGAGGTTCTCCTCTGGGCAAGCTTTGCATGCCGCAAGGAGGTCTTTGACTTTCGGGATGCAGTGGAGTCGTTTTTGAAGGACGGCACCGTCCCCGAGAAAAAAATGCCCGAGATCCCCCGTTGCCCCCATTGCGGCGAACCCTTTTCGGATCCGAAAAAGCGCATCTGCAAAAAATGCTTTGGCAAGTCGAGCCTTATTCGCCGTGTGATCCCGTTTTTTATGCGTTACCGCGTTCAGATGGCGATGGTTTTTCTCACGGTGCTGCTCTCCGGTGCCGTCAGTGTCATTACCCCGTATCTGAACAGTAAGGTTCTCTACGATGAGGTCCTGACAAAGGGCGGCAGCCTTTACGGGCAGATCGGTGTTTTGGTGCTTTCCATTGCGGCGGCTGCTTTTCTCGGAGCCGTGGTCAAGATGTTCAACAGCTTCGTCGGTGCCAAGGTCTCCTCCTTCGTCACATACGATCTGAAGCGGACGATCTTTTCTTCCTTCGAGCGCCTGTCCTACTCCTTTTTCACCTCCCGTCACACGGGACGGCTCATTACCCAGATCAACTCCGACGCAGAAAGCCTGTATTGGTTTTTCTGTGACGGCGTACCGTATTTTCTCACCAACATCGTCCAGATCGTCGGGGTGATTGCGGTGATGCTGATGACCAACCCCCTCCTGACCTTGATCGTGGTCCTGCCCGTGCCCTTCGTGTTTCTGGGGTATGTGGCTGTTTTGAAATTTTTCCGTCGTCTCCACGCGGAAAATCATACCCGCAGGAGTCGCTTTAATTCCATTCTTTCCGATGTGCTTGGGGGAATGCGGGTGGTCAAGGCCTTCTCCCGTGAGAAAACGGAGATCGGCCGCTTTGAAAAGCGAAGCCGCGACTATTCCGAGACAAAGCTCCGCATCGACGTGATGCGTCACACCCTCTTTCCCTTTATGAATCTGGGGATGAGAATGACCACCTACCTTGTTTGGGGAGCGGGCGCATACTTTGTTCTCAAGGAGGGGATCACCCCGGGAAGCGGCATTACCTACGGGGAATTGAATCTCTTTGTCAGCTACCTTGCCATGCTCTACACCCCTTTGAACTTTTTTGCCAACTTCTTCAGCCAGTTTGCAGGGGGACTCAACGCCCTCCAGCGTCTCTTTGAGATCATGGAGACCGAGCCGGACGTCAAGGAAAGGGAAAACCCCGTTGTGCTCGAGCACGTGCGTGGGGAGATTTCCTTTGAAGGGGTCAATTTCTCTTATGCCCCGGGTAAAAAGACCATCACCGACGTTTCCTTCCGCGTCCCCGCGGGCAAGACCCTCGGGATCGTGGGACACACCGGTGCGGGAAAGAGTACCCTTGCCAATCTTCTGACCCGTCTTTACGACGTGGAAAGCGGCCGCATCACCCTTGACGGGGTGGACATCCGAGATTTGAGCTTTAGGGTACTTCGGGACAACGTAGCCATCGTTTCTCAGGAGACGTATCTGTTCCGCGGTACCATTTTGGATAACATTCGCTACGCCAATCCCGAGGCCTCCCGGGAGGACGTGATCCGTGCCTCCAAGGCCGCAGGCTGCCACGACTTTATTATGGCCTTCCCCAACGGCTACGAGACCCGCGTGGGCTTTGACAAAAGGAGTCTTTCGGGAGGGGAGAAGCAGAGGATCTCCATTGCCCGTGCGATCCTCAAGGATCCCGCCATTCTCGTTTTGGACGAGGCCACCGCGGCTATGGATACCAAAACGGAGCGGAAGATCCAGACGGCGCTGGAGGCCATCTCCCGCGGCCGCACCACCATCACCATCGCCCACCGCCTTTCCACGCTGCGGGATGCAGATTTCCTCATCGTAATGGAAGAGGGAAAAAAGGTGGAGGAGGGAACCCACGAGGAGCTGCTCAGCCGCCCCGAGGGAGTTTATCGCAAGCTTTATGAACTGCAGATGGAGGCCTTGCGCACCATCGGCATTGAGGAATAAGGAGGCAGTATGATCCGAGGATTGGAAAGCATAACGGAAAGCCATCGCCTTTCCCCTGAAAACACCGCGTTTTTCCTTTCGGAAACGGGCCTTTTGATGATCCGCACCAAGGACCCGGATTTCGAGGGAAGAGCCTTTCTTTGCCTGGCCTTTCCCTTTGAAACGAGGGAAAAATACCTTTGCGTGCAAAACGAGGAAAAGGAGGAAATCGGAATGGTCTACGACCTTTCGGATTTCGATCCCGATACCGCAGCCCTTTTGCAGGCAGAACTGAAAAAGCGCTATTTTGCACCGAAGATTCAGAAGATTTTGAAGCTCAATGAGCGATTCGGCTTTACCTTTTGGGAGTGTCAGACGGATTACGGCGTTCTCAGCTTTTCGGTGAAGGATACCTATCGCAGTCTCATCCGGGTGGGGGAGGACCGACTCTTCGTTTCGGATCACGACGGCTGCCGCTACGAGATCGAGAGCCTTGCCGGGCTGGACAAAAAGAGCTATTCCAAGATTGAGCTGTACATCTGATGAAAGAGGAGTCAAGCCTTGAAGAGTCAACCTGAATTTGAAAGCATGCTCCGCTCCCTGATCGGACAGATCGAGGCGCAGTCGGACCGCGTGGTCTTTTCTTTTCCCGTCAATCTGGATCGGGAGGGGAGAATTCTGGACGGCGCCGTTCTGTTCGGGGAAGAAAAGCTGTATCTGGCAGACGTTTCCCGAGAGCAGATCCTTTTTTCCTATGTCATTTCCGAGGTATCGGACGCCCGCTTCGAGGCCTTCGCGGGCGGTGCGGTCTGTGAGATTTGTTACCGGGGAGTGTGGCAGGAGCTTTGCCGTGCCTTTTCCTCGGAAAAGGAAAATCTTTCCCAGCTCGTCCGTATTTTAAAGGAGATCGCAGACGGGGTTCTCACCCCGAAAAACGCCGTTTTCCATTACCGCACCAGCGAGTGTCCCAAGTGCCGCCGCCCCATTCGTCCGGGCTCTGCCTGCCCCTCCTGCTCGGACCGCAAGAGCACGCTGAAGAAGCTGTATCCCATTGCCCGTCCCGAATTGGGACGTATCCTCATTTCGATGCTGCTCTTCTTTCTCACCTCCTTTTTGAACGTGGTGCTCCCGATGATCCAGGGACGGTTTGTGGACGGGTATCTGGTCACCTCCGATCCCCAAGGAGTCTTAAACGCCTTCTCCTCGGTGCTTCTGGTGGTTGGTTCTATGGCGCTGATTCGGGTTCTGATCACCGTTTTTACCGTCTTGCGAAACAACCTCCTCTCCATCGTCAGCAACCGCACGATGGTAGAGCTGCGCCGCCGTATCTATACCCATATCCAGACCCTTTCCGTGGCGGGGATCTCCCGTCATACCGCGGGAGATCTGATGAATCGCGTCTCCGAGGACACCGGCATCATCTCCAATTTCATCACCACCCACTTGCCCGCACTTCTGGAGCAGCTTTTGGTGATCTTCTCCGTCACCGCGATGTTTTTTCTCTATTCCTGGGAATTGGCGCTTCTGATTCTGATCCCCGTTCCCTTCGTCGTGATGATGTTCCGCTTCGTGTGGCGGCGCAACCATAAGCTCTATCACCGACAGTGGATGGAGAGCAGCAACGCCAACACCGTCCTTCACGACATTTTTCAAGGGGTTCGGGTGGTCAAGGTCTTTGGTACCGAAAAGGACGCGATCGCAAAGTTTGAAAAGGCCATCCGCACCCAGAGAGATATTGCCTATCGCAACGAGATTGCTTGGGCCAAGGCCGTTCCGTATGCGGAATTTCTCATTCAGATCGGTCATTTTATCCTGCTTTACGTGGTGGGCAACCGTATTCTCGGCGGGCAGATGACCGTGGGTCAATTGACGATGTTTTCCTCCTTTGTCAGCCTCATTTACACCCCTCTGCGCTCCATGGCAAGCTACCCCCGCACCATCCAGCGCGCCATCACCGCCATCAATAAGGTCTTCGAGGTTCTGGACGAGGAGCCGGACGTAGCCGACCGAAAGGGCGCCGTAGCCTCCGAGATCCGCGGAGAGATCCGTCTGGAGGGAATTTGGTTCGGCTATAATGAAAACGAAAACGTTCTGGAGGACGTATCCGTTACCGTCGCTCCCGGTGAGATGCTCGGCATCGTGGGTCGCAGCGGTGTAGGGAAGAGCACTTTGATCAATCTTGTGATGCGTCTTTACGACGTCAACCGAGGCCGCATCCTCGTGGATGGGGTGGACGTGCGGGATCTGACCCAGCAATCCCTTCGCTCCCAGATCGGCGTGGTCCTGCAGGAGAGCTTTCTGTTCTCGGGCACCGTTTACGAGAACCTTGCCTATGCCAAGCCGGACGCGGATTTTGAGGAGATCATCCGCGCCGCCAAGCTCGCCAACGCCCACAACTTCATTATGAAGCTCCCTGACGGCTACAACACCTTCGTGGGCGAGCGGGGCTATACCCTCTCGGGGGGAGAGCGTCAACGCATTGCCATTGCCCGTGCCATCCTCCACGATCCCAAGATCCTCATTCTGGACGAGGCCACCAGTGCCTTGGACACGGAGACGGAAAAGCAGATTCAGGACGCCCTGAAGCGCCTTTGTGAAAACCGTACCACCATCGCCATCGCCCACCGCCTTTCCACCCTTCGCAACGCCACCAAGATTCTGGTTCTGGACAAAAAGACCGTGGCCGAGGTGGGCAGTCACGAGGAGCTGGTAGCCAAGGAGGACGGAATCTACCATAGCCTGGTTCTGGCTCAGCGAGAGATGTCCTCCGTAAAGCGGAAAAAGCAAGAGGCCGAAAAGGATTGATTTGACAAAAGACGCCTCTTTGTGTATAATGTCTCTTTGAGATTATTTCACCTGACCTCCAGTCAGGAAGAAAGTGAGGATATGATGAAGAATACTGAAAAAACCATGGAAAAGATCGTGGCTCTCTGCAAGGGAAGAGGCTTTGTTTACCCCGGCAGTGAGATCTACGGCGGCCTTGCCAACTCTTGGGACTACGGCCCCTTGGGCGTTGAGCTTAAGAACAACGTCAAGCGTGCTTGGTGGAAGAAGTTCGTTCAGGAGAGCCCTTACAACGTAGGTCTTGACAGCGCCATCCTGATGAATCCCCAGACCTGGGTTGCTTCTGGTCACGTGGGCGGCTTCTCCGATCCCTTGATGGACTGCAAGGTTTGTAAGACCCGCCACAGAGCCGATAAGCTCGTGGAGGATTTCATTGCGGAGAATCAATTGGATCTGAACCCCAACGGCTGGGACAACAACCGCCTTGCCGACTTTATTAAGGAAAATCACATTTCCTGCCCCTCCTGCGGCTCTGCCGACTTTACGGATATCCGTAAGTTTAATTTGATGTTCAAGACCTTCCAGGGCGTGACCGAGGACTCCTCCTCGGAGCTCTATCTCCGCCCCGAGACTGCCCAGTGCATCTTCGTCAATTTCAAGCATATTCAGCGCACCACCAGAAAGAAGGTTCCCTTCGGTGTCGGTCAGATCAGCAAGTCCTTCCGCAACGAGATCACCCCCGGCAACTTCATCTTCCGCATCCGCGAGTTTGAGCAGATGGAGCTTGAATTCTTCTGCAAGCCCGGTACGGATTTGGAGTGGTT
>JAFVYT010000068.1 GCA_017508505.1 Clostridia bacterium | reverse complement strand
CCCTGCCACCAGAAGCATACCCGTGATGCCGCTAAGGGCACCGGAGATGATCATGGTGCGGATGATGACCTTTTTTACGTCAATGCCGATATAGCGGGCGGTGTTCTGGCTTTCGCCCACCACGCTGATCTCGTACCCCTGCTTGCTGAATTTCAAGTAGACGTACATCACGATGCAGATCACGGCGACCACAAGGATGTTGACAAAGTAGTCGTTGTTGCCCACCGCGGGGAAGGTGCCCTCCTCCACGGGGTTGATGACGTTGGATCCGCCGCCCTTTAGGTAAACGTAATAGGCAATGATCTGGGTGGCGATGTAGTTCATCATCAGGGTGAACAGGGTCTCGTTGGTGTTAAAGAGCGCCTTGAAAATGGCGGGGATCAGTCCCCAGATCGCGCCTGCCAAAATGCTGGTGACGGCGATGACGGCGATGAGTGCGGGGTAGGGAAGCTTCTTTCCCAATTCGATCATACAAACGATGGAGGCGAGGCCGCCCATCAGGGCCTGCCCCTCGGCACCGCAGTTCCAAAACTTCATTTTGAAGGCGGGAGTCAGGGCCAGAGCCAAGGCCAGAAGAATGGCGATCTCCTGCAGATACTTCCAAAGCATCGTGGTGTGGCCGCTCTTGAAGAGGCGTCCGAATACGCCGGAGATCATAATGTCAAAGGTCTTGTCCATGCTCTTTCCCGTGATCATCACGGAAAAGGCACCCACCAAAAGAATGCCCAGGGCAATGGTCGCGATACGGATGAGCCAGGCCTTCCACCAGGCCATATCGTCCCGCTTGACCACGTGGAACAGGGGCTCGTGCTTTTTCTTTTCTGCTTTTACAGGCTTCATTTCACTCATTCCCGATCCTCTCCTTCCCGATGGGTTTTGGTCATCAGAAGACCGATCTCCTCCTTGGTGGCGCTTCTGCCGTCCACCACACCCGTGATCCTGCCACTGCCGATGACCATAATGCGGTCACAAAGCTCCGTGAGCACGTCCAGATCCTCGCCCACGAAAATGACGGCGACGCCCTTCTTCTTCTGTTCGTTGAGCAGATTGTAAATCAGATAAGAGGAGTTGATGTCCAACCCTCTGACGGGGTATGCCGCCATCAGAACCGTGGGGGCGGCGGCGATCTCGCGGCCTACCAGAACCTTCTGCACGTTACCGCCGGAAAGGCGTCTGACGGGGGTGGAGGCACCGGGGGTCACCACCTCCAGATCCTCGATGATGTGCTTGGCCAGATCCTTGGGGCCCTTGCGCTCCAAGAAGACGCTCTTGCCCTTGCGATAGCTGCGGAGCATCATATTGTCCGTGATGTCCATATTGCCCACGAGGCCCATACCGAGACGGTCCTCGGGCACGAAGGAGAGACGCACGCCCAATTCGCGGATCTGCATCGGGGTCTTATTGCGGAGGTTTTCGTCCTTGCCCGTTTTGGGGTTGTGGTAGACGATGGTGCCGCACTGCACCTGCTGAAGGCCTGCGATGGCCTCCAAAAGCTCTCTCTGTCCCGATCCGGCAATGCCTGCGATGCCGAGGATCTCCCCGGCGTTTGCGGTAAAGGAGATGTTGTCCAGCACCTTGATGCCGCTGCGATCCAGACAGTCCAGCCCCTCCACCTGCAGGCGGGGGGTCACGCCGCTCGGCTCGCTTCTCTCGATGTTCAGGGTGATCTTCTTGCCCACCATCATCTCCGTCAATTCGGACTCGCTCGTCTCGGCGGTATTGACGGTGCCGACGTATTCCCCCTTGCGAAGAACGGAGACCCGATCCGAAAGGGAGAGCACCTCGTGAAGCTTGTGGGTGATGATGATGATACACTTTCCGTCGTCACGCATTCTTCGCAGGATGCGGAAGAGCTTTTCGATCTCCTGAGGAGTGAGCACGGCCGTGGGCTCATCCAGAATCAGAATATCCGCGCCGCGGTAGAGCACCTTGATGATTTCCACCGTCTGCTTTTCCGAGACGGACATGGTATAGATTTTCTTTGTGGGATCCAGCTCAAAGCCGTACTGCTCGCTGATGGCACGGATCTTTTCCGTGGAGGCCTTGAGGTTATACTTTTCCTCCTTGAGCCCCAGAACCACGTTTTCGGCGGCGCTGAAGGCCTCCACCAGCTTGAAGTGCTGATGGATCATACCGATCTTGTAGGAGAAGGCATCCTTCGGGGAGGAGATGACCGCCTCCTTGCCGTCGATGAAGATCTGACCCTCATCGGGGAAGTAGATGCCGGAGATCATATTCATCAGGGTGGTCTTGCCGCTGCCGTTCTCTCCCAAAATGGAAAGGATCTCACCGCGGTAGGCGGTCAGATTGACGTTTTTGTTGGCCACGACCTTGCCAAACACCTTCGTGATGTTCTTTAGTTCGATTGCAGACTGTTTTGCCACTTCAAACCTCCGTCCAATAATTCTCAAGAAAGGGCAAGCGCTCCTTGCCCTTTCTTCAAAATTAGTTTAAGGCGAGGGAGGTCCCTTGCCTTAAACAGGGGTATATGGGTATTAGCCGAAATTGGTATCCAAAAGGGTGATGCCGTCGATCTGAGCGTCGAAGTAAGGAGCGGAGCGATGCTTGGACTCGTAGAATACGCCGTCCTCGATGGCCTCGGTGTCCTTGGTGAAATCGGCATCGGTGTCAACGTCAGCCATGTAGCTGGTGATCTTCTGGCCGCCGATGGTGAAGTTTTCGGTGTCAAATACGTGCAGAGAGCCGTCGAGGAGCTTTGCCTTGACCTCTTCGATCTTCTCAGCGGTGCCGGCTGCGGGAGCCTTGGAGCCGAGATCGGTGAGAACCACAGAGCCGGTCTTGATGGTGCCGGTCCAGTCGGTATCGATCTTCTTGCCCTGCTCTACGCACTCGATCATATACTTAAAGTAAGGAGTCCAGTCGATTCTGGAGGAAATGATGAAGGTGTTGGGGCAAGCGGAAACGGTGGAGCCGTTGTAGGAAACGTTGGGAACACCCTTGGATTCGCAAGCGGTGGGAGCGCCCATAGAGTCAGCGTGCTGGCTGATCAGAACGCAGCCGCCCTCCATCAGAGCGTTGGCAGCTTCCTTTTCCTTCTGCTCGTCGTACCAGGAGCCGGTGAACTTCACGTCCATGGTAACGGAGGGGCAAACGGACTTTGCACCAAGATAGAAGGATGTGTAGCCGGAGATAACTTCAGCATATGT
>JAFVYT010000067.1 GCA_017508505.1 Clostridia bacterium | reverse complement strand
GGTGAAGGCCGTGCTCCCATCGGCCGTTCCGGTCCTGTAACTCCTTGGGGTAAGCCCGCTCTCGGTTACAAGACCCGCAAGAAGAAGAACAAGTCCAACAAGTTCATCGTGAAGCGCAGAAATGCGAAATAATGGAGGTGTGACAGATGGGAAGAAGTATTAAAAAAGGACCTTACGTCGAAGCGTCTCTGATGAAAAAGGTAGACGACATGAATGCGAAGGGTGAAAAGAGAGTTGTGAAGACCTGGTCTCGCGCCTCCACCATTTTCCCTGACTTCGTTGGCCACACCTTTGCGGTTCACGATGGCAGAAAGCACGTTCCCGTTTATGTTACCGAAGACATGGTTGGTCACAAGTTGGGCGAATTCGCTCCCACTCGTACCTTCAAAGGTCACTCCGGTTCCAAAGCGTCGAACACATCGAAATAACGGAGGTTACTGAAATAATATGGAAGCAAGAGCTTATTTGAGAGGTCTCCGTATCACCCCCAGAAAGGTCAAGATCGTTCTGGACCTGATCCGGAATAAACCCCTCGGGACCGCTGCCGCGATCCTCACTCATACTCCCAAGGCTGCCAGCGCTCCTTGCCTGAAGCTGCTCAAGTCCGCAGCTGCCAACGCGGAAAACAACCACGGTATGGACGTTTCCAAGCTGTACGTCAAGGAATGCTACGTGGGCCCCGGCCCCACCATGAAGCGGATGATGCCCAGAGGGCGCGGTTCCGCCGATACTATCCTTAAGAGAACGTCTCAGGTCACCATCGTTCTCGCCGAGAAAGAATAAGGGAGGGTCAAAATGGGACAGAAAGTTAATCCGCACGGTCTTCGTGTCGGCGTCATCAAAAACTGGGATTCCAGATGGTTTGCCGCTGACGAAGATTTCGGCAATCTGGTCGTAGAAGACGACAAAATCAGAAAATTCATCAAAAAGCAGATCGCACAGGCCGGCGTTCCTCAGATCGAGATCGAACGCGACGCCTCCAAGCGTGTCCGCATCTTTATCCACTGCGCTCGTCCCGGTGTTGTCATCGGTAAGGGCGGTCAGGATATCGAAAAGCTCCGCCTCTCCGTGGAGAAGCTGATCGGCAAGCCCGTCGCTCTCACCATTGTTGAGGAGAAGCGCCCCGACATGAACGCTACTCTGGTTGCAGAACGCATCGCTTCTGATCTGGAAAAACGCGTTTCCTTCCGCCGCGCTATGCGTAAATCCATCGAAAGCACCATGAAAGCCGGTGCCAAGGGGATTAAGGTCAACGCCAGCGGCCGTCTGGGCGGTGCAGAAATTGCACGTTCCGAACACTATCACGAGGGGACCATTCCCCTGCAGACCCTGAGAGCAGACATCGACTACGGCTTTGCGGAAGCAAAGACCACCTACGGTCGTATCGGCATCAAGGTTTGGATCTACAAAGGTGAGATCCTGAAGAGATCTTTGGCAAAGGAGGGCAATCGTCATGTTAATGCCAAAAAGGGTTAAGTACAGACGCGTTCAGCACGGCCGCATGAAGGGGAAAGCTACCCGCGGCAACCGTATCACCAGCGGTGAATTCGGTCTCATTACCACCGAACCCGCATGGATTACCAGCAACCAGATCGAAGCTGCCCGTATTGCCATGACCCGCTACACCAAGCGTGGCGGTAAGGTTTGGGTTAAAATCTTCCCCGACAAGCCGGTTACCGAGAAGCCCGCTGAAACCCGAATGGGTTCCGGTAAAGGTTCTCCCGAATACTGGGTTGCCGTCGTGAAGCCCGGCCGTGTTATGTTTGAAATGAATGGCGTTTCCGAAGAAGTCGCCCGTGAAGCTATGCGTTTGGCCAGCCACAAGC
>JAFVYT010000066.1 GCA_017508505.1 Clostridia bacterium | reverse complement strand
GTATTCAAAGCTGTGGGTATTTCCGCGGGAGTCGGTGACGGTGGCGGTGTATTCCCCGTTTTCCGTGTAGGTTGCCGAGGAGGTGATGGCGGGATTGCCCGCAGAGCCCGCCACGGGGATCATCGCAAACTGCTGATACTCATTGTGGTGGGTATGGTAAACGTACAGATCCTCGGTATTGCAATCGAGAGAATAGCCCGTTCCCGCAAGGTCAAAGGAATAGATATTGCCGTAGAGCCGTGCGGGGGTAAACTTCTGATAAGCGGTATCCCCTGCAGGACGAAGGACGATGTCGGTCAGGTCTGCAGGAGAGCTGCCCTCCAGACTCAAAAGGAGATTCGGCGCACACTCGGGAGAGAAGCTGACGGTGCCGTCGGCATTTTCGATCCATTTCCAGCGGAAGGCGCTCGTTTCCTCGTAAGGAGAAAGGATGGCATCGGTACCGCTCGTGCTGCCACCGTCCTCCGCATTCCAATAATGGTAGGTGTAGACGTTCTGGAGGTAGTAGTACGCCCCATCCGCAAGCTCGTTGCCGAGGGTGGCGGTGGACGTCACGTTGCCGAAGGAATCATACTCGAAGGAGGCGGAAACGCCGCCTGCCACGGCATTTTCAAGCTGCTGCGGCTTTGCCTTGTCGTAGGTATACAGGATCTTGCCGCCGGAGAGGTTCGTTTCCTTCACAAGCTGATTGTTGCCGTCGTACTTGAAGGTATACTCTGCCTTCCCCTGCAGATCCGTGGTGCTGACGAGGTTCACCTCATCGTCGTAGGTATAGGTATTGCCGAAGGTGTCTTGTGTGAGCTGTGCATTGTCAAAATAGGCGACGTTGCTGTTCTTGTAATACAAAAACCAAACCACCACGCCCTTGTAATTGCCCGTGGCGGTGGCCACGCCCGAGACCTTCTGCCAATCGGTGGCATAGGAATTATAGTAGATCTCCACGTCGTTGACGGTGGTCCAGTCGCTGTTGATGAAGCGCACCATCAGGGTGAATTTCCATCCGTCCACGGGGACGGAGTCGGCCTTGGCAAAGGCTGAGACCACGTAGGTATCCCCTGCTTTTCCGTCGGGGACGTCCAATTCCTGATAAACGTGGCGGAAGGTATTGGGGCCGCCGGTGATCTTGGCCGCCTTTTCCCCTGCGACGGTCTCTTCCGTAGAGAAGACGGTATTAGAGCCGTTGCGCACCCAGTAGTCCCCGCTTTCGAGGCTTGCATTTTCCAAAAGGTTGTAGTCGGAAAGGTCGCCCTTTTCCAACTGCACGTTGTCAAAATACACGCTGCCCGTTGCCCCGGTCAGGGACAGGGAAAGGGTGTGGTTCCCCGTGGCGGCAGGGGTAAAGGAAAGGCTGATCCGCTGCCACGCGTCCCGGGAGGCGGTCAGGTATTCGCTTTCCGCCGTAAGGCCGCTGCCCGTCACGAGAAGGCTCGCTCCCTTGCCCGAGGAGGTCATGGAGGCGGTATTCACGTATACGGAGAAGGCATAGCGCTGCCCTGCCGTCAAAGAGACGGTGTAGCTTGCGGTGGTGCGGGTGGCGGCGGTGGAATTGGTCAATTTATAGGAGTAACGCCCGAAGCGCACCTTTTCCGAGGACTGAGCACCAGAGCCGGAAAGGGCGGGCTCCTCCTCAAAGCTGTGATTGGTCAAAAGGTTGACCGTGGATTTTTGCGTTTTGCTGGCAAAGGTCAGATTTCCCGTGCCCTGAGGCTCGGCGGTATTGCCGTTGTTGAATTCGTAATACTGCCCGTAGCCGTTGCCGTCGTTTGCGGTGGTATCCACCACGCTCTTTAAGGTGCCGTTGGCGGCAAAGGTATAGAGATAGGCTCTGTCATTGGTCTCGTCCGTGACCGTGGTGGAGGTGTTCCGATAGGACAGGGTCATTTCGCTGCCCACGGTACCGTCGCTTGCCACCTCCGAAACGCGGATGACTCTGGCGGGAAGCTCATAGGTCTCGCAGCTGTATTCATACCGAATGCTGCGACCGCTGATATCCACGACCTCGTGCAGGAAGGGCTTGGAGCCGCCGTATTCGTAGCGGATCGCCGTGCCGTCGGGGAACGCCACGTCACTGACACAGTTGTTGCGGTTGGTGCGGGTATTATAGTTTAAGAGGATCTCCTTTTCCTCCCCTTCATCGGTATAGCCGATGCCCCGAAGGAAGCCCGCCTCGGTATAGCGAAGATTGACCACGGCTCCCGAGGAGGAGGTGATCCGATTGATCCGGTCAAGGTCGGAGGAGTCGAGGGTGAGGGTGATATGGTTGCCGTAGGGATCCTCCACCTTGTAAAGGTACCAGGTATTGGCGGAGCCGTCCTTGTCAAAGTACATCACGGTGCCGCTTTTATCGGTCATTTTAAAGTCGCCGCCGGAAAGCTCGTGGAGCTTGCGGTCGGGGTTGATCTCGTCGAGCCAGATGCCCGTGTCCCCGTCCTCCTTGAAATAGTGGAAGGTGCCGTCGGCGTCGAGGTACTTGGCATACTGCGTGGCATCCACGTTGGACTTCACGTCATAGGTGATCTTCTGTGCCCAGTTCAGCTTCCACGCTCTTCCGTAAGGAAGATACTCGTCCGTGAAATTGGCGGTATTATACACAAGGGAAACGGAAATGGGGGCAAGACCGCCACCCGTGGTCAGGACGTTGTTTACCACGGTAAAGCTACCCGTCAGGTCGTTTACGTACCCCGTGCCGCCATAGCCGAGGCCCTGACTGTGGTAGGAATAATAGCTCTCCACACCCGCAGTATTCACGTAGCGGTAGAGCACCTGAGGATAGGTATAGGAGGGATTGTACAAGCCGTTGGTGGAGGAGAACCAAGCGTCGAACATCGTTCCGTCCTCGGGGCTTGCATCAAACTTCAAAAGGATGCCGTAGTTGGGGGCATAGCCGTTCACCCATTCGTTGGCAAGGCGGGTGATGTCCCAGGTATACAGGGAATCGTCCCCGTCCACCTCGCGATAGGACTGGATGGTGGGCTCGTAAAAGCCGTTGTCCGCATCCGCATTATAGAAGTTCACAGTGGTTTCGTCCCAATCCCGCAGGATCTTGTGAGAGGTGATATAGATGGCGGGACTGTAGGAGTTTTCGTTGCTGTATTCCGGCGTGGCGTTGGGCAGCTGCATATACGGCGTCAGGACCATTTCTGCGTGGACGATGCGGTCTCCGCTGGAAAGAGACGGCGTGGGAAAGCTGAGCAGGGCAAAGCCGTCGTTACGCACGCGGATGTGGTTGTTATCGTCGTAAATTTCCATGGGAAGAGATCGGATGATGTGGGTATCCTGAATCTCAAGCCGATCGGTGGTAAAGCTCATCACGGGATCCACCGTCACGGGGTACGTGGCATCGGCCAGGGCATCCGAATCCCAGGAAAGAAGGATCGAAGCCTTGTTCCCGCTCGTTTCCGCAAGGGAAAGGGTCAACCCCTCGTAGTGCACCCCTGCGGCATCCCACATAGCGGGGGCGGAAAGGGCGAACAGGCAGCTTTCATCCGAGGTTTTCCGAAGGAGAATGCGTCCGTTCTCCTCTACGGCCTCAAGGCCGTCCGAGAGGTGATATTCATAGAGGATGGAGTCAAGATCCACCGCCTCCTTCAGGATGATGTTTTCCTTGAGAGAGGAGGAAACGGCGGTAAGCTGCACGTCCACCTTGGGCAAAAGCTCGGGATAGGTCACCTGTCCCGCAAGGTTCGAAAGGGCAAACTTCCCCCCTTCCAAGGAGGCGCTCAGGCCGTTTTCCGTCAGGACGGCGTCCACCTTTTCTGCTCCCACGATGGCGACCTTAACGGTAAAGCCGTCCTTTTTCAGGGTGTAGAGCTTATTTTTGTTGCTCTTTTTCTTAAATTTGACCTCAACCTCGTTCTCTGCGTTTGCAAAGACCTCCTCCCCCTCAAAGGCAGAGGAAGAAAGGCGGTTGTCGATGTCGGAGAGGCTGCCGTCGGCATTTTCATAGTGCACCGCATAAGGGTACACGGCGGCAACGGTGGTGCCGTCACTCATACGAAAATGCTTGACGTTGATTTCTCTTTTTTCTTTCATTTCGTACAGCACCGTAGCATCGGGGTCGGTGCTTTCCGAGACGGAGGGCTCCGTCGGCTCCGTTGCCGACAGAAGGGGTGCCTCCAACACCTCATCCCCTCCAAGGCTCTGTGCAAACACACCAAGGGGAAGCGTTTGCAAAAGAATGATGATGGCAAGTAGCGATGATAACAAGCGTGAACGTTTCTTTTTCATAGCGTTTCTCCTTATTTTTTATTTTTTTGATTGTTTTGTAACCTTGTGTGTTTTGAGCCTCCTGCAATATTATTTTAGAAAACAATTCCACCCTTTGTCAATGGATTTTTCCATAAAAAAGGCTCGGTGGGAAAATTTTGGAAAAGCATCCAAAATTTTGTTTCTTTTTTGTAAAATTCACACAAGGTCGCAGAAGGGCAAGCTTGAAAGGGGCGTCAAAAAATGTTAGAAACTCACAAAAGATCGCCACTCTCACGAAGCTAAAGCGTAAGGTTGAAGGATAGAGACGGAAGAAAAGCGCCCCATCAAAAAAGCTCCCCCCTCGAAGAAAGGGGAAGCTTTATCTAAAATCAGTTGGTAGGACGGTTGCCGGTCCAGACGGCGAACTCAGGTCCAAGCATATAGCTCATCAACTCCCTGATATAGCGGATCTTGAGTTCCTTGACAGCAAAGGGGCAGGTGATGGTGCTGGTCTCCCCTCCAATCTCAAGGTTAAAGATGCCTTGGTACCCAATCTGACGAAGGGCAGCAAGGACCTCGTCCCAATGAATGGAGCGTGAGCCGTTAAAGGGCAGAAGATGCTGATCTCGACTGCCATCGTTATTGGCAATATGCAGCGCCTTCAGCCGATTGCCCGCACGGAGGATGAAATCCCGCTGAGACTGAGTGCAAAGGCCTCGTGCATTGGCAAGATGCAAATGTCCCGTGTCCAGGCAGATCCCGAGATGCTCCGAGGGAGTTTCATCCAAATAACGCAGAATCCCTTCTACTGTAACCGTATCGGTATTTTTATACAAATTCTCAATGCAAAGGCAAACGCCGCTCCCCTCGGCAAAGGATACAAGTTCCGAGAGGATCGGCAAAATCTTCTGATGGCGGGCCTCGTCGTCTGCCTCTCCATCGCCACTTAAATGCAAAACGGCATTTTGAACCCCCAAGGCATCAAAAAGCACGATCTGACGCTTCAAAACGTCCGCCATCCCATCGGTCAAGATGCCTGGCAGAAAGCTCAAATGAGCCTGAGGCACGGAAAAGCCGAGGTCCTCAAAATAGCGGCGAAAATCCCGACCGATCTTCTCAAGGGATTCTCCCTTCTCCTCCGCTCTTTTGGTCAGGCACTCCGTGTGCTCGTAGGCGAGCTCGGTATGGAAAAAGCCCGCTTCAAGAAACAGGCGCACCATTTCCTCAGGGCTTCTGTCCTTATAGTAGGCAGAGGCAATGGAGGGCTTCAGGAATAATTCTGACACGAAAACATCCACTTCCTTATATTCTTTGGTATGTGCAGTATAGCAGAGAATTTTCGCAAATGCAAGAAAACGCCGCAAAAAGCGGCGTTTCTTTTATTCTTCCGGATTCTTTTGCTTTGAGGGGCAATTCTGCCTTGGGCAAGAGGAGCACCCGCAGGAGCAGGAGGAGCCCCTCTTTTTCCTGCGAACCAAGGAAAAGATTGCAAGGCCGCAGATCAAAGCAAGGATCAAAATTACGATCAGATCTCCCATCACACCCTCCAAATTACTTCTTTTTTGCTTCGGGGACACGGTATCCCTTACGGAAGATCAAATAGAGCATTGCGCAGAGCACGGCAATGGCAAGTACCGTAAAAATGCCGAAGGAGACCTCTCCAAGGAGCCAACCGCCAATTTGATAAACGATCAGGGAGACGGCATAGGCAAAGCCGCACATATAGGCGACGGTTCCCCAGGTCCATTTCATATTCCCCATTTCGCGCTTGATGGCACCGATGGCGGCAAAGCAAGGCGCACAGAGAAGGTTGAAGATCATAAAGCTGTAGGCGCGGACGGGGCCGAAGTCGCGGGCGATCTGTGTCCAGATCTCGTCTCCGGATTCGCTCAATTCCCCACCGAAATTGTAGAGGGTACCGAAGGTCATCACGACCTCCTCCTTGGCAATCAGACCCGTCACAGTGGCAACGGTAGCCTTCCAAGCCATATCCCCGACCCAGCCGATGGGATAGAAGATCCAGGCAAAGAAGCGACCGACGTAGGCAAGCAAGGACGTATTGCTGTCCTCCACGGCACAAAGAGTGCCGTCTACGAAGCCATAGGTCTTAAAGAACCAGAGGACAATGGAGCTGAGCAGGACGATGGTGGTAGCACGCTTTACGAAGTCCCAGCCGCGGTCCAGCGTAGTGCGGGCAACGTTCCGCGCAGAGGGCAGGTGGTACGCAGGAAGCTCCATCACAAAGGGTGCGGGCTTTCCTGCAAAGGTTTTGAATTTTTTCAGGATCACGCCGGAAAGCACCACCGCCAGCACACCGATAAAGAAGGCGGAAACGGCAACCAAGGGAGAGTTTCCGAAAACAGCGCCGGCAAAGAGACCGATGATGGGCATTTTGGCACCGCAAGGGATAAATCCCGTGGTCATTACGGTGATCTTACGGTCGTTTTCCTGCTCAATGGTACGGCTGGCAAGGATGCCGGGAACGCCGCAGCCTGTGGCAACGAGCATCGGGATGATGGACTTGCCGGAAAGTCCGAATTTCCTTAGGATTCGGTCCATAATAAAGGCCACGCGGGACATATAGCCCACGTCTTCGAGGATGGAAAGCAAGAGGGACAGAACGAGGATCTGCGGCACAAACCCGAGCACCGCTCCGACGCCTGCAAGGATGCCGTCCATAATCAAGCCGTGGAGCCAGCCACTGACCCCGAGGGAGGACAGGAGAGATTCGAAAAGACTTGGAATCCAATCTCCGAACAAGACGTCGTTTGCCCAATCGGTACCGATGGTACCGATAGAAAAGGGAAAGGATCCCATGGCGACGGCATACATCAGAAACATAACCCCTGCAAAAATGGGAAGCGCCAGAACGCGGTTGGTGACGATGCGATCCACCTGATCGGAAACGGAAAGCTTTTTGGGATTGCGCTTCTTGGCAATCTTGGCGGTGAGGCCGGTGATAAAAACGTAGCGGTCGTTGGTGATGATGCTTTCCGCATCGTCATCCATAACCTTTTCCACGTGGGCAATATCCTTCTCCACGTGGGCGACGAGCTCTTTATCAAGACCAAGCTGTTTGATGACCTTTTCGTCTCGCTCAAAGATCTTGACAGCGTACCACCTTTGTCTGTCGTCGGGCAGATGGTGCAAAGCTGCCTCCTCGATGTGGGCGATGGCGTGCTCCACCTCGCCGGAAAAGATATGCAGATGAGAGGGGGCAGAATTCACGGCAGCGATGGCTGCCTCCGCGACCTCCTCCATCCCCTCCCCCTTCAAAGCTGAAATCTCATATACCGGACATGAAATGCCGCGGGAGAGACCGTCAATGTCGATTTTCCCTCCGGTTTTGCGGACGATATCCATCATATTGATTGCAACCACCACGGGAATCCCAAGCTCCATCAGCTGAGTCGTCAGATAAAGGTTTCGCTCCAAATTCGTACCATCAACGATATTGAGGATGACCTCGGGTCTTTCCTCTACAAGAAAGTTGCGTGCAACAACCTCCTCCATCGTATAGGGAGAAAGAGAGTAAATGCCGGGAAGGTCAACAACCTCCACGTCCTTATGCTTTTTCATCTTGCCGCTTTTCTTTTCCACCGTGACGCCGGGCCAGTTGCCAACGTACTGATTGGAGCCCGTCAGTGCGTTAAAAAGCGTCGTTTTACCGCAATTGGGATTTCCGGCAAGGGCAATGCGTATGCTCATAAAAATTTCCTTTCACGAAGATTAGCATAGGGTAACCGATTCTCAAAAAAAGAAGCGGTCACTCAATTTCAATCATTTGCGCGTCCTGCTTTCTGAGGCTGAGCTCATAGCCGCGAACACAGATCTCAAGAGGATCGCCCAAGGGAGCAACCTTACGAACGTAAACCTCTACGCCACGGGTAATACCCATGTCCATAATACGGCGCTTCACAGCGCCCTCTCCGTGGAGACGCGCTACTACGCCGGTCTTTCCTACCTTGATGTCCTTCAGGGTTTTCATCATTTTCTCCTTTCCGAAGAGTCATCAGTTATCCAAGACTAACCGATAATTATAATATCGCATAACCCCGTTCATGTCAAGACTTTTTCTCATTTTTTTGCTTTTTCATCGGAGTCGCGATCAAGCCCTCCTCCGTCGTTCGCTCACCGGAAACGAGATATCCCCTTTTTCGGTAAAAATCAAGGGCAGAATCCGAGGAGGAAAGTGTGACGAAATCCCCTGTGCAGCGCTCCTCCAAAAATCGGAGGAGTGCATCGCCGATCCCCTGACGGGAAGCCTCGGGCAAAACGTAAAGCAAGAGGATGTGGCTTCCTCCTTTGATCCCCCCGACGGCCACAAGTCCGTCAAGGAAGACGCCAAAAAGCCGAACGTTATCGTGAAAGACGCGGATGGAAAGAGAGACGGGAGACACAAGATCTCGAACTCGCTCCATCCCATGCATCGTGGTATTGTGCTTTTCCACTTGATAAAAGCTTTTCCACAGAACGTCGGAGG
>JAFVYT010000065.1 GCA_017508505.1 Clostridia bacterium | reverse complement strand
GGTATGGAAGAGGATCCCGGTATGGAAGAGGATCCCGGTCTTGAGGAGGATCCCGGCGAGGAGGACCCCGGCGAGGAGGACCCCGGCATGGAAGAGGACCCCGGTATGGAAGAGGATCCCGGTCTCGAGGATGAGATCATCGACGAGCTGTAAGATCGTGCATAAAAGCCGTTCGCGCTGTGCGGACGGCCTTTTTTTGCTTTTTCTGCGGTTGACAACGGGAGCGCCCGCTGACTATAATAAGAAAAAGATGACTCTTTTTGGGAGAATTTTAACGGAGGAGGATCGGCAAAATGAAGCGGATCATACCGTGCGCTCTTTGTTCTCTGATGCTTCTTTTCCTTTGCGCCTGCACGGTGAACGTGTCCGTGGCGCGGGAGCGTAAGGGGGTAGAGTCGGAAAGCAAGCCTGAGGGATCGGAGACCGTACCCTTCACGGAATCACTTCTCGCTACGGCCGAGGAGACGGAGACCTTTCACGTCCTGAGCTGCCTGATTCAATATACCGATGGGCAGGAGAGCTTCCGCATCGAAACGGAATACAATGAGGAGGGCTTCCCCATCAGGGTGACGGCTCGGTCTGGGCTACAAGAGGTCCAGGAGGCCAAATACGTTTTCGACGAAAAGGGCTTTCTCTCCGAGGTCGAGGTCTCGTCAGAGGCGGGTGTCCTTCGGACGACCCTGACCCGCGATGGCTCGGACAGGATTCTGTCTGCAGAGACCTTGCGTCCGACGGGGGAAAAGACCCGAACCGAATACCGCTATGACGATGGGGGAATGCCCGTTATGATTCAGGAAACCCAGAACGGGGAGGAGCTGCGGCGAGAGGAAAGGGATTACGATGCCGCAGGACGCTGCATCGAGCTTCGGGAGTTTGTGATGGGGCAGGAGGTCTCAAGGGTCCAATACGCTTACGAGGAGAACGGCCTTCTTGCGACGGAAACCTCTGTGGAAGATGGAGGCGTCATCCGGCGCATCGGCTATGCCTATGATGAATTCGGACGCGAGGTCAAGCGGGAGGTACATACGCCCAATCTTTCCTTTGTGACGGTGGTGATGACCTTCTACGATGAAATGGGCGGCGTCACCGAAACGACTCACTACTTGAACGACGAGGTGATCGAGTGCATCACCTATCGGAATGAGTATGCCGACGGACAGCTTGTGCGGCAGAGGGAGTATCGCTCAGGTCAGCTTTGTGCTGAGCGGGAATACCGCACCGTCACGCCCCCTTC
This sequence comes from Clostridia bacterium, assembly GCA_017508505.1. The sequence continues at coordinate 539 of JAFVYT010000065.1, read as the reverse complement.
GGCTAAGACTGCAGGCTTGCGGGAGCTTTTTGACGAGGATCCCCTTGCTCTGCGCCCGTTCTGACGAAGGGTCTTGTGGGATCCTGGCGCTTTTCTTGGAACCACGGGGGGATTTGCGGGGTTTCACCCTACACCCCACCAGAACCCTTTTTTGAAAAAAAGGGTTCCAAACCTCCCAAAAAACTTTAAATTTATGATTTGGAAATTTCTGAAAAGGAAAAAGGTCTCACGTTTCGTGAGACCTTTTTCGTTGGCACATTGAGGGGAAGCCTTTGAAACAATTTCGTTCAAGAAATATCCGCTTTCCTCCTTGGGGCGTTCAGGATAAAATGCACTTTAACGTTTTTTGATCCAAGCTTTTTTTAAAAAAGGCAAACGTTTTTTGAAGAGAGCGATCCGACAAAAACGTGCTTTCTCTCTTGGATCAATAAGCATAAAAACCACTCAAAAGTTTTTGAGGGATCCAAGGGGACTTTTTTCAAAAAGTCCCCTTGGTGGGGTATGGGGTGAAACCCCATAAATCCCCCGTAAAGGGTATG
>JAFVYT010000064.1 GCA_017508505.1 Clostridia bacterium | reverse complement strand
TCGGTTTGCTCGTGATAAACCTTCAATCGCTGAAGTACGGTTTCAGGCTTATCATCCTCACGGATGGAAAGAGGGATCTTGCAGGTATCGCAGATGCCTTCCACCTGAGGCTTGTTGTAGCGAATGTGATAGGTCTTCTGGCACTGAGGGCAGAATCTTCTGCCGCTCATCCGGTTGACGATGCTCTCATCCGACACGGAGATGTTGATGACGCAGTCGATGATCGTACCGCTTTCATCCAGATATCTTGCCTGTTCCAATGTGCGAGGAAAACCATCCAGGATGAACCCATTTGCACAGTCCGCCTGATTGATGCGGTTCTGGAGCAAGGTAACTACCAAAGAATCGGGAACCAATTTTCCCGCATCGGTATATCGCTTGAACTCCAGACCGAGAGGCGAACCGGACTTGATGGCCTCTCTGATAATGTCGCCGGTTGAAATCGCCGGGATCGCAAGGGCGGCGCTGATTCGCGCTGCCTGCGTTCCTTTCCCGGCTCCGGGTGCTCCGAGGAAGATTAGTTTCTTCATTTTTTTATCCGAGAAATCCCTTATAATGTCTCATAGTAATTTGTGATTCCAAATCGCGAACCGTCTCAAGCACAACGCCTACCAGAATCAACATAGAGGTTCCACCGAAGGAAACGCTACCGAGATTCACGCCGTTGGGGAAGAGCGATGCGATGATGTTCACCAGCATAGGAAGCACTGCAATGGCCGCCAAGAAGAAGGCACCGATGAGAGTGATCTTCTTCAGGGAGCTGGCAATGAAATCGCTGGTGGGCTTTCCGGGACGGAGTCCGGGAATGAAGCCGCCGTTCTTCTTTAAATTGTTTGCCACTTCAACGGGATTAAAGGAAATCGCCAGATAGAAGTAGGAGAAGGCAACGATCAGGACCAATTCCACGAGTACATACACGATGTTGGTGGTACTGAACAGGTTCAAAAAGCCTGCCCAGAAGCTGCCCTCTTCCGGATCAGGGAAGAACATGGCGATGGTTGCGGGCAACATCAGAATGCTGGAAGCAAAGATGATGGGCATTACACCGGACATATTCAGCTTGATGGGAAGATGAGTAGATTGACCACCGTACATTTTGCGGCCCACAACTCTCTTTGCATACTGAACGGTGATTTTCCGCTCAGACTCGGTCATAAAGACCACGAATGCAACGATGAGAACCGCAATGGCAAAGAAAATTGCATAAATCAGAATGGTAGTGGTAACGCTCTTGAAGGTTACGTTTCCTCCCGAAAGGTTGAGGGTGCTGACAAAGCCGGTCACCATCGTGGGAAGGGAGGAAATGATGTTGGCAAACAGAATCATAGAGATGCCGTTGCCGATTCCATTCTCATTAATCCTTTCAGCCAGCCACATAATAAGAGCTGCGCCTGCACAGTGGCAAGAAATGATCACGAGTGCCTTGAACCAGTTGGGGTTCTCAATTGCTCTGACAGAGGAGCTGGACAAGGTTACGTAATACCCGTAGGAGGTGATCAGTGCAATTCCAACCGTGGTATAACGGGTGATCTGAGTGAGCTTTTTCTTTCCTTCTTCGCCTTGCTTGGAGAGCTTTTCCAATGCGGGAATCGCAATGGTAAGAAGCTGAATCACAATGGAAGAAGTAATGTAAGGTGAAACAGAAAGTGCAAACAAAGTTGCTTGGGCAAATGCGCTACCGGAAAGAATGTTCAGATATTGGAGCATCGTTCCTGCGGTCTCCGCATCAAACCAATCACCGATGGCATCGGGATCAATGAACGGAACGGGCAAAACGCAACCGATCCGATAGATCACGATTACGATGAAAGTATAGAGCAGTTTTTTGCGCAGATCGGGAAGTTTCCAAGCGTTAACAAATGTTTTCAGCACTTAGATCACCTCAACCGTTCCGCCTGCTGCCTCGATCTTTGCTTTCGCGGTCTCGGAAATCTTCTGGGCTTTTACGGTGAGCTTTTTGGTGATGTTGCCGTTTCCGAGAACTTTAAGACCGTCAAGCGGCTTGGTAATAAGATTTGCTTCCACCAGAGCAACCAGATCCACTACTGCGCCATCCTCGAAATTCTGTTCCAAAACGGAAAGATTCACGATTGCGTATTCGGTAGCAAATCTTGCATTGTTGAAACCTCTTTTGGGAAGTCTTCTGTATGCAGGCATCTGTCCGCCTTCAAAACCGATTCGAACACCGCCGCCGGAACGGGCCTGCTGACCCTTATGACCGCGGCCGCCGGTTTTACCGTTACCGGAGCCAACGCCTCTGCCCTTACGCCATGCCTTTTTGGTGGGCACTGCGGGAGCCAATTCATGAAGCTTCATAGTTGTTCCTCCTATTCAAATCAGGCGTTCTCGACGCGAACCATATGTTTGATTACTTCGATTTTGCCCTTGGTTGCTGCGTTGTCTTCCTGAACGGTGACGTCACCGATCTTCTTCAGGCCGAGGGAAGCAGCAGTCTTTTGCTGTTTTTCGAGTCTGCCGATGAGGCTTTTCTCGAGAGTGATTTTAAGAGCCATTGTTTCTCCTCCTGATCAGTTCAGAATTTCTTCGGGAGTCTTGCCTCTCATTGCTGCCACTTGCTGAGCGGAGCGAAGAGCACGGAGACCTTCGAAGGTAGCCTTGACAACGTTGCCGGGGTTATTGGAGCCCAGGCACTTGGTACGGATATCGGAAATGCCGGCCAACTGGAGAACACTTCTCACCTTACCGCCGGCAATAATACCGGTTCCCTTGGGAGCGGGCTTCAGCAAAACACGGCCTGCGCCAAACTCGCCAATGATTTCATGAGGAATCGTGGACCCTTTCAGGGAAACCTCAATCATATTTTTCTTCGCGTCTTCCACGCCCTTGCGAACAGCTTCGGGACGCTCGGAAGCCTTTCCGAGACCAAAGCCAACGTGACCCTGTCCGTCACCAACAACAACCAGTGCGCTGAACTTGCGGACACGGCCGCCCTTTACGGTTTTGGAAACGCTTTTGGTGTAAACAACGTCTTCTCTCAAATCGAGAGTAGCCGCATCAATTTTAATAGCCATATCATTTCCCCCTTTAGAATTTTAACCCGGCTTCGCGAGCACCGGCAGCCAATTCAGCAACACGTCCGTGGAAGATATAACCGCCACGGTCGAACACCACTTCGGTGATGCCCTTCTCAAGAGCAGCCTTAGCAACTGCCTGACCCACAAGCTTTGCGGCCTCTTTGTTGCCGCCATACTGATTGAATTCCTTATCCAGAGAGGAAGCGGAGGCGAGAGTCTTGCCGTTTTCGTCATCGATCACCTGAGCATAGATGTTCTTAAGGGATCTGAATACACAAAGTCTCGGCTTTTG
>JAFVYT010000063.1 GCA_017508505.1 Clostridia bacterium | reverse complement strand
AGAAGCTATTGCGAGAAGTTCCTTCTGGATCTCGGCATTGCTTCCGAGAACCTGCGTCTGCGCGACCACGACAAGGACGAGCTCAGCTTCTACTCCAAGGCAACCACTGACTTTGAATTTATGTTCCCCTTCGGATGGGGCGAGCTTTGGGGCATTGCCGACAGAACCGACTACGACCTGACCCAGCACGCCAATCACTCCGGTGAGCCCATGGAGTACTTCGATCCCGAAACGGGCGAAAAGTACGTTCCTTACGTGATCGAGCCTTCTCTCGGTGCCGACCGTATCACCCTTGCCTTCCTTTGCGAGGCCTACGACGAGGAGACCGTCGGGGAGAACGATACCCGTGTCGTGATGCACTTCCATCCCGCATTGGCTCCCGTAAAGGCCGCCATCCTGCCCCTTTCCAAGAAGCTTTCCGATAAGGCAAGAGAGCTCTACGCCGAGCTTGCCTTTGACTTCAACGTGGAGTTTGACGAAGCAGGCTCCATCGGTAAGCGCTACCGCCGTCAGGATGAGATCGGCACTCCCTTCTGTATCACCTATGACTTTGATACGGAGACCGACGGTTGCGTGACCGTCCGTGACCGCGACTCTATGGAGCAGGTCAGAATCCCCCTTGCCGAGGTAAAGAGCTACATCGCAGAGCGCATTCGCTTCTGAAAAGAAAAAAGAAAACAGACAGACCGATTCGGTCTGTCTGTTTTCTTTTTCAAAAGCATGCCTTCCTTCCGGGACCCTTGCACACCTCGGTCTTTCCGCAGCGGTAGCACAGCTCGTTTTCGCAGGTGCCGCTTTCAGCAAATTCTTTGATGTTTTTCGTTGTGGTTTCGGCAATGGCGTCCAGAGCCTCACGCGTCAGAAAGGCCTGATGAGAGGTCAGGATCACGTTGGGCATGGAAAGGAGTCTTGCCAGGTTGTCATCCTCAAGGATATGCCCGGACCGGTCCTCGAAAAAGAGGTCCTCCTCCTCTTCATAAACGTCGAGACATGCTGCCCCGATGCGCCGCTCCCGTATCCCCCAAAGCAGATCCTCCGTGTTCATCAGAGCCCCGCGGGAGGTGTTTACCAGGACCACTCCCTTTTTCATCAGCCCGATGGTTTCCCGACGGATCAGGTGCCTTGTTTCGTCTGTCAGGGGACAGTGAAGGGAAATTATGTCGCTCTCCCGAAACAGCGTCTCTTTGGAGACGTAGGGAAAGGGGGCGTTTGGAACGGGGTACTTGTCATAGGCCAAAACGCGCATTCCGAAGCCCTGACAGATGGAGGCAAAGGCCATTCCGATCCGCCCCGTGCCAATGATGCCCACCGTCTTGCCGTGTAGGTCAAAGCCTACCAGCCCGTTTAAGCTGAAGTTGAAGTCTCGGGTTCTTGCATAGGCCTTGTGGGTGCGTCTGACCGAGGTCAAAAGCAGTGCCATCGCGTGCTCTGCCACCGCGTGGGGAGAATAGGCGGGGACGTGAAACACGTGAAGCTTACCGAAGGCATAGCGCACGTCCACGTGATTGTAGCCCGCACAGCGCAGTGCCAGAAAGCGGCATCCTCCGTCAAACAAAGCGTCGATGACCTCGCGGTCGGCGGTATCATTGACAAAAAGGCATACTCCGTCAAAGCCGCGGGCAAGCCCTGCGGTTTCGGGGGTGAGCTTGGTTTCAAAAAAGCTGTACTCCACCCCAACGGCATTTCCGTGGAGCAAAAAGGCTTCTCTGTCATAGGGCTTGGCATCGAAAAAAGCAACCTTCACGTTCATTCCCCTTTCTTTTCAGCAGAATTGTTTGTGATTTAAAAAGGGTTGAGCCTGTGGCTCAACCCAAGAATACGTCCAGAATTTCTCTTGCATCCCTCAGGATCAGATCCGGCTTGTCGGGGGAGGCGGCCAGGATCGCCTCATCGGTTTCTCCACTCATAACCAGTATGCTCAGGATCCCCGCGTTCAATCCGCTTTTGATATCCGTGTAAATACGGTCGCCCACCACGGCAGTTTCGTCCTTTTTCATTCCCATTTTTTGACGGGCGAGATCCATCATCAGAGCCTCGGGCTTTCCGATGACAACGGGGGTTTTTCCCGTTGCGTTTTCGATCATCTTGCAAACGCTGCCGCAATCGGGCACACTGCCGAATTCCGTCGGGCATACCAGATCCGGGTTGGTGGCAAGATAGGGAATCTCACGCAGGCACAGCATACGGCTCACGTCCTCCAGCTTTTGAAAGGTCAATTCCGTATCGAAGCCCATCACGATGCATTCGACTCGCTCTGTATCCTCGGTGATCTCAAAGCCCTCTTTCCGCAGCTGCGCCTTCAGGCTCTCGGTGCCGCATACGTAAAGCACCTTTCCCGGGTGATGCTCCTTGAGATAATGGGCCATTGCCTGAGAGGAGGTATAAAAGTCCTCCTCCCGTGCCTCAATCCCGAGACGGGCCAGCTTTTTTACGTAGTCCGCAGGGCTTTTGGAGGAGTTGTTGGTGGTAAAGAGATACTGTCTTCCCGTTTTCCGCAATACCCGAAGAAGCTCCTTTGTAAAGTCAAAGAGCCGATCTCCGATGTAGAGCGTTCCGTCCATATCGAACAGGAACAGCTTTATATTTTTGAGCGCTTCCTTGTTTTTCATTTTGTACCGTTCCCGACAAAGCTATACTTCGATGGCAAAAATTACGTTTTTCACCTGCAAAAGGCTCTCGATGGAGATATTCTTTCTTCGATCCACCACCATCTCAAGGCCGATGTGTCCCACACAGCAGGACTTGGGTGCCATCACTCGAAACATCGCCTCACCCGGTACCAATTCGCGCAGCTCGGAGAGGATCTCGTTGAGGCGGCTCATATCGTCCAGCTCCAGATACAGCACCTCGGTGTTTTTTTTGCGCCGCTCGAATTTGGCAAACAGAATCAGCGTTATGGGAAAGAGCACCGCCACAATGAGCGCTCCTGTGTAAAAGCCGTATCCCAGAGCAATGCCGACGGTGGAGGTAGCCCAGACCCCTGCGGCCGTGGTCAGACCCATAATGACGTTGTCGTTTTTCAGAATGATCATTCCCGCCCCGAGAAAGCCGACGCCGGAGATCACCTGCGCGGAAAGACGGAATACGTCCCCCGTGCCGAAGGTCTCGTGGATGTAGATGCCCGTCATAGCGGTCATGGCAGAGCCCAGACAGACCAGTATGTGCGTTCTCATTCCCGCTGCCCGACCGTGACGGGAGCGCTCGATTCCGATGACAAGGCCTACCAGAACGGCCAAAAGGGAGCGAAAGGCAGCCACCTGAATGGTCATATAATCACCTCTTTTTTTCTTTTTGAATCCTTATGCGGAAAAAAAGAAAAAGATGCAAGAGGAAACCCTTGCATCTTCTTTCTCTTGAGTGACTATATTGTAAGGGAATGGGTGCGGTTTGTCAAGAGAATTTGTGAATTTTGTCAAATTTTATCAATAGTTTTCTGCGTGAATCTCAAAATAGCTCTGAGGATGTGCGCAGGTGGGACAAACGGCAGGTGCCTTGGTGCCGATTACGATGTGACCGCAGTTGCGGCATTCCCAAACCTTGACCTCGCTCTTCTCGAAGACCTGAGCGGTCTCAACGTTCTTCAGAAGGGCACGGTATCTCTCCTCGTGGTGCTTTTCCACGGCGGCAACCAGACGGAACTTTCTGGCAAGCTCGGGGAAGCCTTCCTTTTCAGCGGTTACGGCAAAGCCCTCGTACATATCGGTCCATTCGTAGTTTTCGCCCTCGGCGGCGGCAAGGAGGTTCTCGGCGGTATCCCCGATTCCGTTCAGCTCCTTGAACCACATCTTTGCGTGCTCCTTTTCGTTGTCGGCGGTCTTCTGGAACAGAGCAGAGATCTGCTCATAGCCCTCCTTTTTTGCTACGGAAGCAAAGTAAGTATACTTGTTTCTTGCCTGACTTTCTCCTGCAAAGGCTGCCTCCAGGTTTTTTTCGGTCTGTGT
>JAFVYT010000006.1 GCA_017508505.1 Clostridia bacterium | reverse complement strand
TCACGGTTTTGTGAGGTCTTTCTTATTGAAAAAACTCTAAAGTTTTTTGGGAGGTTTGGAACCCTTTTTTTCAAAAAAGGGTTCCAAGAAAGACCCCCCACTCAAAAGCTTTTTGGAATCCAAAACCTTTTTCTCGAAAAAGGTTTTGGTGGGGTATGGCGCAAAGCCCCATAAATCCCCCGTAAAAAGAATCAGCCCCCAACAAAGCGTTGGGGGCTGATGTTTTATTTCGGCGGTTGGCCGGGGGTGTACATTTTTTCGTAGGCGGTGTGGCGGAAGTGACCCGGGGCAAGGGTGGTGCCGCCTCCGAAGAAGTCGAGGCAGGGCTCGGCCAGCTCGGGGATCTCGGTGCCGTTTTCCACCCAATCCGCAAGGCGTACTCTGCAGGACTGCAGGCGCTCCAAAAGGCCGCCGAGGCGAACCTCCTGAACCTCAAAGCCCTGGGGGCGGTTCTCCCAATGCCAGAGAGTGCGGAATTTTCCGATGAAGTCCCGAAGACCCCGAATGGCGAGACCGTAGTCCCGCAGAAGCGCCTTGCCTCCCTCGCGGTCGCCGCGCACATAGCATTCTCTGGTCTTTTTCCCAAGGAGTGCCTTGTAGGAAAGGGTTTGGGCAAGGGCGGCCTGCGAGGCAAAGAGCGCCCCGAAGCGGGGATGTTTCGCATAGCGACGGAGACGGCGGGCGGCACGGCGGTAGAAGCCGTCCTCAGTACCGTAGACCGTAGAATCGCAAAGTCCCAAAAAGGGGTCGTTGTAGAGCAGGTATTTTTCGGGGTTGGCCACCTTATCCTTTTCGAGCTTGAGATCCAGCTCCAAAAAGGCGCGATAGGGGATGCCGAAGCACTCCTCGAATTGCTCTGCGATGCGCTTTTTGTCCGTCTCACCCGCGGCAAAGCGCGCCACGGCAAACAGAGAGGGAAGTGCCGCAAAGCGGGAGCATTCCCCGCCGTCGTCCCCCCAGAGGGTCACGAAGGCGTTTTCCACCCCCTCCTCAGCGGCTACCGCAAGCCCCGGCAGGCAGGTGTTCACGGAATGGCGGTTGTCGGGAGCCCAGCCCTTCCAGGTCCAGATGCCCCCCGCAAACCAAATGCGGTCGGTGAGCCTTTTGTGGGCACGGAACATGGCGCGGTAGCGGCGCTTGCCCGTGGAGTAGTAGTCCCAATAGGTCAGATTCAGATCCTCGGGAAGAGGACCGATCCGATCGGGATCGAGCTTCGGACGGTCCAGGGAGTAGACTCCACCGTTTGCCAAGCGGAAGAACATATCGCTCCACATATTGGGCTCCAGCCCCTCCTCCCGTGCCATTTCGCAGACCTTCTGCAGATGGCGGGAGAGGATGCCGAAGCGATCGGTGTACCCGTGTTTCTTTAAATACTGTCCCAAGCCGATGAGGTGTGCCTCGTCCATCCCTACGTGCACGTGCCTTGACTTGTAGGCGGCCTTCACCCCGCGGAGCATTTTGCGGATGAGCGCGTAGGTCTCGTCCGACTCCGCAAGGAGGATGTCCCCGCAGTCCCTGAAGGGGGCGGTGTGCCGCCACTTCAGGTAGGTGGCAAGGTGCGCCAGCGTCTGAATGCAGGGGATGACCTCCATCCCGAGGCCTTCGCAATGGGCGACGATCCCGCGGATGTCCTCGGCGGTGTAGCGCCCGCGGAAATGGCCGAAGTAGGGCTCCCCGGGGATCTCGTAGGTGTCCTCGGTGTAGAGAAGCAGGGTGTTGTAGCCCATTTGGCGCAAAAGCGTGGCAAAGTCCTTGAGTGCGTCGGGCCGCATCACGGAGTTACGGCTCATATCCAGCATCACGCCGAAGCGCTTGAAGGAGATTCGATCCATTTGGGAGACCTTCCTTTCTTTAGTGGCGGCCTGCGGTGACGTGGTTGATCCAGCCGTCCTGGAATATGTGACGGTCGGTGACGGTCAGGCGGAAGTTCAGAACCTCTTCCTCCAATTCGGGGATGCGGGTGCCGTTCTCCAGCCAATCCTCCAGCCGTGCCTTGGCAGAGGTGATGCGTCCGTAAAGGCCGCAGAGGCGAGCCTCCTGAACCTCCAGCCCCTGAGGGCGGTTCTCATACAGCCACATGGCGCGGAAGGCGGTGATGAATTCCTTGAGATGCTTCAAAACGTAGGGATAATCCTTCTCCAGAAGCTCCTTCATGGCGGCCTTGTCCCCGTCAAGGTAGGCCCTTCTTGCCTTCACGGTCAATTCAGCCTTACGGGAGAGGGTGCGGGCCAGAGCGGCCTGAGAGCGGAAGAGATAACCGAACTCGGGGTGGTTGCGGAATTTGGAGAGCCGTCTGGCGTAGGCGGTGTAGAAGGCGCGCTCGTTCCCCGCCACGCTGCTGTCGAATTTGCCCAGAAGGGGGTCGTTGAAGAGCAGATAGGTCTCGGGATTGGTCACCACGCCGCCGTGGGAGAAGAGACCCTCCTTGCGCTCGGTCAGATCCAGATCGATGAAGCGGGCGAAGGGAATGCCGTATTTTGCCTCGAACTCTGAGGCGATCTTCTTCATACTCGTTTCCCCTTGGGCGATGCGGGCGCAGGCGTACAGAGCGGGCAGACCCATAAAGCGGGAGGTGCCGCCGCCCGCCTCACACCACATGGTCAGGTAGTAGTTTTCCACCCCTGCCTTGATGCTCTCCTCAATGGAGACCTTGGAGCAGCGGATGGAGAAGCGGTTGTCGGGGGCGTAGCCCTTCCAGGTCCAGATGCCGCCTGCATACCAAACGTCCTTGCCGAAGGCCTGATGGCCGCGGATCATCCCGCGCACCAGCCGTCTGTCCGCACGGTAATAGTCCCAAGCGGTCAGGGAAAGGTTCTCGGGCAGCTCGCCGAAGAGCTCGGGCTCCACCTTGGGATTCTTCATATAATATTGGCCGCCGTTGGAGACGCGGAAGAACATATCGGCCCAGATGTTGGCCTCCAGTCCCTCCTCCTTTGCCATTTCGCACACCTTTTCCAGATGGCGCTTCAGGATCTCGAAGCGGGGCTTGTAGCCGTTTTTGTCCAGGTACTTCCCGAGGCCGAGCATATGGGCCTCGTCCATTCCCACGTGCACCACCCCGGACTTAAAGCAGGAGGCCACACTGCGGAGCATCTTGCGGATGAGCGCGTAGGTCTCCTCACAGTCCGCCAAGAGGATGTTCCCCGTGTCGCGGATATGCTGATACTGCTTCCACTTGAAGATGCACTCCAGATGTGCCAGGGTTTGAATGCAGGGGATGACCTCCATCCCGAGGGTTTCACAGTAGGCGACGATCTCGCGGATGTCGTCTTGGCTGTAGCGGCCTCTGTGATGGCCGAAGTAGGGCTCCCCGGGGATCTCATAGGTATCCTCGATGTAAAGGAAGAGGGCGTTGTAGCCCATATCGGAAATCAGGTCGGCAAAGCGCTTGAGGGTCGGTACGTCCATCACCGCATTGCGGCTCATATCGGGCATTACGCCGAAGCGCTTGAAGGGAATTTTTGTCATAACAGGTCTCCTTTTCCAGCATTTTTTTCATTGTAGCAAGGGTGCGGGAAAAAGTCAAGAAAACTTGTCCCTCGGTGGGAAAAAGTGCAAAGGATGGGGAGAAAAAAGAAAAAACGGATCGGCCGATCCGTTTTTTCTTTTCATCGGTTCTATACGTTAAAGCGGAAGAGCACCACGTCTCCGTCCCGCACCTCGTACTCCTTGCCCTCACTGCGGAGCAGACCCTTCTCCCGCACGGCGGCCATCGAGCCGTTTGCGATGAGATCCTCGAAGGAGACCACCTCCGCACGGATGAAGCCCCGCTCGAAGTCGGAGTGGATCTTGCCCGCCGCCTGAGGCGCCAGCGTGCCGCGGGTGATGGTCCAGGCGCGTACCTCGGGCTTGCCTGCGGTGAGATAGCTGATGAGCCCCAAGAGGGCGTAGCTGGCGCGGACGAGGTTTTCAAGGCCTGCGTGCTCGATGCCCAGATCCTCCAGGAACATCTGCCTGTCCTCCGGCTCAAGCTCGGCCAATTCCGCCTCGATCTTGGCACAAATGGGGATGATGCCGTTGCCGCTTTCCTCGGCGTAGCGCTTGAGGGCGGCGAAGTGGGGATTCTGTTCTGCCAGCGCATCTCCCAAGCGAATGTCGTCCTCGGAGACGTTGGCGGCGAAGATCTGCGCCTTCATGGAAAGCAGCGGCATCTCCGCAAGGAGCGCGCGCTCCGCATCGGAAAAGTCCAGCCCTCGGGGGCTCTTGCCCTCGTTCAGGGTAGAAAGCAGCTTTGCGATCAGGTCGATCTCGCCCTTGGCACTTTTGTCTCCCTTAAAGCGCTTCTGGGCACGATCCATTCTCCGCTCGAGGATTTCGATGTCGGAAAGGATTAATTCCATATTGATCACGTCCGCGTCCCGCACGGGGTCGATCCCCGAATCCACGTGGACGATGTCCGCATCCTCAAAGCAGCGCACCACGTGCACCACCGCGTCCACCTCGCGGATGTGAGAAAGAAACTTGTTTCCAAGACCCTCTCCCTGACTTGCTCCCTTGACAAGGCCGGCGATGTCTACGAATTCGATCACCGCAGGGGTGATCTTCTCCGGGTCGTACATCTCTGCCAGCGCCGTAAGACGTGCGTCGGGCACGGGCACCACACCCACGTTGGGCTCGATGGTGCAGAAGGGATAGTTGGCGGCCTGCGCGCCGCCCCCGGTCATAGCGTTAAAAAGGGTGCTCTTTCCCACGTTGGGAAGCCCCACGATGCCTAGTTTCATTCGTTTTATCTCTCCTCATTGAATTGCAAGGCTATTTTAGCATAGAAAAAGGGGGATTTCAAGAGGAGAGGGAAAAGAAAAGCCGCGGGGCGTTGGCATAACCCCCTTCGTGTAGTCTTGAAAACCTTTTGTTTTTTCCAGTGTCTACTCTAAGGGGGATTATATCATTTCGGAAAAGCGGTTTCTTTTTTATTTTTGTGGACTCCGTTTTCGGGAGCGATGTAAGAAAAATTCATTTTAACAAAACCCAAACATTTCTTAAAACTTTCCCAAACATCGGCAGGGTACAATACACGCACAAAAGAAAAGAAAGAGGTTGCCCGCTATGAATCAAAACGATCAGAATTTTCTCGTACAGAAGATCCGCACGCAGTACACCGAAAAGGAACAGACCGCTCTGGATGAGCTCAAGAGGCTGGATGCCAAGGTGAAGCGTCCCGCGAACGTGTTTGCCTACGTCTTCGGCAGCATCAGCGCTATTATTATGGGCTTTGGGATGAGCCTTGTGATGACCGACCTTGCAGAAGTCCTCCGCCTCGGAAGTCCGATGCTTTACGGCGTTGTGATCGGGGTCGTGGGGATGCTGATGGCAATCGTAAACTTCCCCATTTATAAAAAGCTCCTTGCCTCCCGCCGCAAGAAGTATGCCGATAAAATCATTGCGCTCAGCGATCAGATCATGAGCAAATAAAATCGGAAAAGGAGCAAATGAAAAGGGAAATCGAGCGGGAAATGCCGGAGCTGAACGAGCCGTTTTCCGCCTTCCTTCGCACCAAGGGCATCAAGGCAAAGTACACGGTTTCCGTCACGGAGGAGTAAGGAGAAAGCGAAGCAGCATTCGGCCGCTTCGCTTTTTTCGTACAAAAGAAGGGGGAAGACGGGGTATTTTTTTGCCAAAAAAGAAAAACACAAACAAAACCTTAACATTTGCGTGGTATACTAAAGGAAAGATTACCGTAAGCTTGCGGAGGTATGCTTGTGTTTAAGATATTGGTTGTGGAGGATGACAGGGAGCTGAACAAGACCGTTTGCTCCTTTTTGAATCACAGCGGCTATGAGGCTACGGGGTGTCTGAATGCGACCGATGCCTACGACGCGATGTATGAAAATATGTTCGATCTGATCGTATCGGACATTATGATGCCCGGTGTGGACGGCTTTGAATTTGCCCGAAGCGTACGGGAGCTGAACGAGGAGATCCCGATCCTTTTTATGACCGCCCGGGACGACATCGCCTCTAAGCAAAGGGGCTTTCGCATCGGCGTGGACGATTATATGGTAAAGCCCATCGACCCGGACGAGCTGTTTTTACGCATCGGGGCCCTTCTCCGTCGTGCCAAGATCGCCTCCTCCCGTAAGCTCGAAATCGGCAGTTTTGTAATGGATGCCGACGAGCATACTGCCTATCTCGGCGATGAGGAAATCTCCCTTACCAACCGCGAGTTCAGTATCCTTTATAAATTGCTCAGTTATCCCAAAAAGACCTTTACCAGAACCCAGCTGATGGACGAGTTCTGGGATGCGGACACCGAAACGGCTCCCCGTGCCGTGGACGTGTATATGACCAAGCTCCGCTCCAAGCTGGCCGACTGTGAGGATTTTGAGATCATGACCGTTCACGGACTCGGCTACAAGGCGGTGATCAAATGAAAAGGCTGACGGTAAAGAGAATTTTGGAAAAGGTTACGAGCTTCCTGCTGTTTTTCTTGACGGTGGGGTTCATCGTATCCTGCTGTATGATGCTGTTTTTGCGCGTTCTGGCCGACACGATGGGGCTTGTGCTGAATGGGGACAACATCGCCACCGCCGCCAAAATAACCTTTTGGAACGTGATTCTGATTACGCTTCTGTTTCAGCTTGCGGATTCCCTTCGCCGCAAAATCATGGTGGATCGGCCAACCAAAATCATTACAGAAGCAACCGAAAGGATTACGTCCGGCGATTTTTCCGTGCGCATTCAGCCGATGCAAAATTCCGGTATGGAGGGCTTTAACCGAATTGCTATGGCAATCAATCAAATGGCAGAGGAGCTCGGCAGCGTGGAGACCCTGCGCACGGATTTTATCGCCAACGTATCCCACGAAATGAAAACGCCCCTTGCGGTGATGCAGAATTACGGAACCCTCCTGCAGGCCCCCGACCTGAGCGAAGAAAAGCGGCTCGAGTATGCCAAGGGGGTCACCGACGGCTCCCGCCGTATGGCGGATATGATGACCAATATCTTAAAGCTCAATCGCCTGGAGAACCAGCAGATCTATCCCGAGATCACGGAGTTTGATCTGTCCGAGCAGCTTTGCGAGTGCCTCTTGCAGTACGAAAGCGTATGGGAAAAAGCAAACATCGAAATCGAAACGGACATTGCCGAGGGTGTGCGGGTCAAGGCGGATGCCGAGCTGCTCGGCCACGTCTGGAGCAATCTCTTCTCCAATGCCTTTAAATTCACCCCGTCCGGGGGCAAGGTGACCGTAACCCTGACGGCCACCGAGCATCACGCCGTTGTCAAGGTGTCCGACACCGGCTGTGGGATGACCCCCGAGGTCGGGGCGCACATTTTTGAAAAATTTTATCAGGGTGATCCCTCCCATTCCGTTCAGGGAAACGGCTTGGGCCTTGCGCTGGTCAAGCGGGTCATTGACATTATGCAGGGCGAGATCCGCGTGGAAAGCGCCGTGGGTGTCGGCACCGTCTTTGCCGTAACGATTCGGAGGATTTGAGATGGACTGGAAAAAGCTGGGGAAGGCCTTGCTGTTCCCCCCTATGGCCATTCTGATCCTTCTCGTTCCCATCGCCACCGTATTTCTCGTGTATTCCATGGTGTTTTTGGGAACGGAGTCGGTTGCGGCAATTATTTCGTACGTGCTCTCTGCCTATACATTGACGGTTTGGTGCTTCAAGATACCGTATTTGATCAAGTTTTTCAAAACGTTCAAGAATGAAAACAAGTATGCGAGAATCTGGCAGGACGACACAAGACTGCGGGTAAACGTATCTCTTTACGGCACGCTGATCTATAACACCGCCTACGCTCTGCTGCAACTCGGTATGGGCTTTTGGCATCACAGCTTTTGGTTCTACTCTCTGGCAGGATATTATGTCTCTCTTGCGGTGATGCGGTTCTTCTTGGTGCGCCATACCCGTCGGCATAAGCCGGGAGAAAAAATGCCGGATGAGCTTATAAAATACCGTGCTTGCGGCATTGTATTTCTGATTATGAACCTGGCGCTTGCATTGATGATCTTCTTTATGGTGTATTGGAACAGAACGTTCCACCATCACGAAATTACGACCATTGCCCTTGCGGCTTACACCTTTACCTCCCTGACCCTTGCGATCATCAATACGGTGAAGTACCGCAAATATAACAGTCCCGTCTATTCTGCATCCAAAGCAATCAGCCTTGCTTCTGCGTGTGTGTCGATGCTGACGCTGGAATCCACGATGCTGACAACCTTCGGTGACGGAACCATGAGCTTAACGGGTCGTCGCATCCTACTCGGCATATCCGGCGGCGTAATATCCGTATTGATTATTGCGATGGCAATTTATATGATTGTAAACGGAACAAAAAAGATAAAGCTGCTTCGTGCAGTAAAGGAGTAAACGATGGAGAATAAAGAAAAAGAAACGTTCCATTATACCTATTCCGCAAGGGATCGGGAGGAAATCAAGGCGATCCGAGAAAAATACGCTGCTCCCGAAGGGGCCGAGGATAAGATGGCACAGCTGCGCCGCCTCGATGCGACCGCAACGAAACGGGCGACGTCCGTTTCCCTTGTGCTGGGAGTCCTCGGAGCGCTGATCATGGGGATGGGGATGAGCCTTGTGATGACCGAGATCGGAGGGATCATCGGCCTTTCCGACAAAACGGCGCTTTTGATCGGGATTCCCCTCGGCCTTGTTGGGATCCTGCTTGCCGGCGTGGCCTACCCCGTCTATAACCGCATCCTCAAAAGAGAAAGGGCGAGGATCGCCCCGGAGATCCTCCGCCTCGCGGACGATTTGATGAAGTGAAGGACGCGCTGTCCCCGACGCCAAAAAGACCGCCGCTCCGCAAGATGCGGAGTGGGCGGTCTTTTTTTTTGCTTTTGGAAGCTTCCGTCGGGGTCTTGGCTATTTCGGGCGGTTTTCCTTGCGGTATTTTAAGGGGGTGGTGCCTGTGTACTGCTTAAATCTTCGGCAAAATACCGAGGGGTCCCGATAGCCCACGGTGCGGGCGATCTCCCCGACGCGCATTTCGGTGGTGGTCAAAAGCTTCTTGCTCTCGGCAATTTTCCGTTCCGTTTGATAGTCGGTCAGGTTCTTGCCCGTGACGGTGCGGAACAGGTGAAAGGCGTGGGACTGGCTCATATGAAGCTCTCGGGCGATCTCCTCCATGGAGACGTCTCTCGTGCCGTCCAGCCGCTCTCCGATGTAGCGGGCCATGGAGTGGATCGTCTTTTGGCCCAGGGGATAGGCCTCGCTCTCGTCCGGGTGGCGGGTGATTTCCGCCAGAATTCCTGCCAGCGCCGCCAGCACGGTAAGGTGCGCGAACTCGCCTCCCTCCCGCACGGCCTCGCAGATGGAGGCAAAGGCGCGATCGATGCGCTGGGCCTCTCCGCTTTCGGGAGAAAGATCCCACGCCGCGCCGCCGAACAGACTGAAGGCGGGGGAGAAGCTCTCACTCAGGGAGCAGAATTCCAGAAGCTCCCGCCAGGCGGCGGCGTTCAGGATGACCTTGCTCCGATTGTAGCGGGCGGGGTTGATGGGGTTGGAGTAGTGTCGGTTGTTGGCGTCGATGAGGAAAAGGGAGCCGGGCTTGATGGGAAAGACCCGCCCGTTCACCAGAAAATAGCCTCCCTCGGACCAGGTCTGGATCAATTCCACCGCGTCGGCAAAATGGGGAGTGGCGTTCTTCGGGTCAGAGCCCATCAGGCGATATTCCGCCTCCTGCAGGTCACGTAAAACGTCCATAGCAGCTCCTTTTTGAAAAATAGCAGAATCGGTACATTTTTTTGACAGTTTCATCTATTTACAAGCCCCCGATCTCTGCCTTATAATGGAGGAGAAGAGCGGGCCCGTCTGGGCTTTCCCCGATTTGCGTCCGTTTTTTGGGAAAGACCCCTTATGGTCTTATTCTATCACGCTGCGACGGACATTTCAAGCCCCGTCGGAGCAAAAGAAAAAAAGAAAGAGGTATCGAAAATGAATATCAAAGGCATTATTCCCGCATTGGTCACTCCCTTTCACGAGGATTTCTCCATCGACTACGACGCCATCAAGAGACTGGTCAATTTTGAGATTGAGCGCGGCGCCGAGGGCTTCTACGTTTGCGGCTCCACCGCCGAGTGCTTTTTGATGACCGGTGAGGAAAGAAAGCGCATTGTGGAGATCGTGACCCAGGAGGTCAACGGCAGAGTGCCGATCATCGCGCAGGTGGGTAATATCGGTACCGCGATGGCCGTGGATCTTGCCCGTCACGCCGCCTCCTGTGGGGTCAGCGCCGTTTCCAGCGTGCCTCCCTTCTATTTTAAATTCTCCGTGGACGAGATCGCCTCCTACTACGCCGCCATTTCCGATGCGGCACAGAAGCCTCTGGTGATCTACAGCATTCCCGCCTTCTCCGGAGTGAACATCACCCACGACAACATCAAGACCATCATCGACGCCTCCGGTGCCGAGGGTCTGAAGTACACCTCCTACGACCTGTTTGAATTGGAGCGCATCCACAGAGCCCATCCCGAGCTGACCCTCTTCAACGGTCACGACGAGGTTTATGCCAATGCCCTTCCCATCGGGCTTTCCGGTGCCATCGGCTCCACCTTCAACCTGATGCCCGGCAAATACAAGGCCATCCGCGAGGCATACGAAAAGGGCGATCAGGCCGCCGTTTCTCAAAAGCAGGCCAAGGTTAACGTCCTCATTGATACCCTCATTGCCGCAGGGGTCAACCCCGGTATCAAGTATCTGCTCACCAAGTTCGGTGTAATGGACTTCGGCGGATGCCGTCCCCCCTTCGGTGCCATCACCGAGGAGAAGAAGGCTCTGCTGGACGCCGTGGCAGACGAAATTTTTGCAAACTGAAGCACCGGGAGGATAACACATGAAACGATCCGAGATCAACCGCGCCCTGCGCGAGCTGGAGGCGATGTGCGAAAGGGAGCATTGCTACCTGCCTCCCTTCTGCCGTTTTACCCCCGAGGAATGGGCGACCAAGGGTCACGAGTACGACGAGGTGCGCGACTGTATGCTGGGCTGGGATATCACCGACTACGGAATGGGCGACTTTGACAAGATGGGCTTTTCCCTCATCACCATCCGCAACGGCAATATGAAAATGGCCGACAAGTACAAGAAGGTCTACGCGGAAAAGCTCCTTTATCTGAAAGAGGGCCAGTACTCCCCCAATCACTTCCATTGGTACAAGACGGAGGACATCATTAACCGCGGCGGCGGCAACGTGCTCATCCGCGTTTATAACTCTCTGCCCAATGAGGAATTGGACAAGGAGTCCGACGTTACCGTCTACACCGACGGCAGAGCCTATACGGTGCCTGCAGGCACCCAGATCCGCCTGACCCCCGGGGAAAGCATTTACATCCCCCAGTACCTCTATCACGACTTTGAGGTGGAACCGGGCACGGGTCCCGTCCTTTTGGGCGAGGTGAGCCAGTGTAACGACGACAACTGCGACAATCGCTTCCTGCCTCCTATGGGGCGCTTCCCCGCCATCGAGGAGGATGAGCCTCCTTATCGTTTGCTTTGCAACGAGTATCCCCCTGCAAGGGACTGAGGGAGCGATGCGCTGTTTGGTAACGGGCGCCGCGGCGACTCTCGAGGTGGATTCCCGCGGCGCAGAGATGCGCTCCATCCGCGACCGTGAGGGGGTGGAGTATCTTTGGCAGGCGGATCCCGCCATCTGGCCCGAGACCTCTCCCATCCTCTTTCCCTGGGTGGGAAGGCTTTGGAACGGAGGCTTTCGCCATCGGGGTCGCTTTTTTGCCCTGCCCCAGCACGGCTTTGCGGCATCCGGCGAGTTTTCCCTTGCGGAAGAGTCCGAGGGGAAGCTGGTGCTTCGTCTTGCCTCCGATGAAAGAACCCGGGAGATGTATCCCTTTGACTTTGCCTTCACGGTCACCTACGAGTGGATCGGACGGAGTCTGCGGATCGTCTACCGAGTGGAGAACCACGGCACGGAGCGGATGTTCTTCGGTCTGGGAGGGCACCCGGGCTTTCGGGTACCGCTTTCGGACGGGGAGGACTTCGAGGATTACGTGCTGGAGTTTTCCGACCCCGCACGGCCCTGCCGCGTGGGCTTTACCGAGGACGTGTTCCTGAGCGATCGGGACGAGCCCTATCCCTTGGAGGAGGAGCGCATCCTGCCTTTGCGGCACGGTCTCTTCGACGAGGATGCGGTGATTCTGAAGAATATGGCAAGAGGGGTCACCCTCCGCTCGAAAAAGAGCGGTCGCGGGGTGGCGCTGTCCTACCCCGATATGCCGTATCTCGGCATTTGGCATTGGCCGAAAACAAAAGCGGAGTACGTCTGCCTGGAGCCTTGGTGCTCTCTGCCTGCCCGTCAGGGGGTGGAGGAGGAAATCAGCTGTAAAAGCGATCTTCTGACCCTGCCCGCTTGGGAGGTTCTGGAGCGCGCTTGGGCCATTACTTTGATTGGAGAGAGAAAAATATGATCGACGTTGTGGCATTGGGCGAATTGCTCATTGATTTTACCTGCGTCTCCACCGACGGGGACGGATATCCCACCATGGCGGCACACCCCGGCGGTGCCCCCGCTAACTTCCTTGCGGCTCTGGCCGGGTACGGTGCCCGTGCCGCCCTCATCGGGAAGGTGGGAGGTGACACCTTCGGCAGGACTCTGGCGAAAACCCTGAAGTCTGCGGGCATCGAGACCCGTGGGCTGGTGCTTTCGGACGAGGTCTTTACCACCCTTGCCTTCGTGACGCTATCCGAGGGGGGAGAACGGGAGTTTGCCTTCGCCAGAAAGCCGGGTGCGGACACCTGCCTTTCCTTCGAGGAGATCGACACGGGTCTGATCGATGAGGCGAGGGTCTTCCATTTCGGTACCCTTTCTCTGACAGACGAGCCTGCCCGCAGCGCAACCTACCGTGCCGTGGCATATGCCAAGGAAAAGGGAAAGCTGATTACCTACGATCCCAACCTGCGCAAGCCCCTCTGGAAGGATTTGGACGAGGCAAAAAAGCAGCTTCTCTGGGGCCTCGGTCAGGCGGACGTGGTGAAGATCAGCGAAGACGAGGTGGAGTTCCTCTTCGGCCTCGGGCCTGAGGCGGGCGCAGATTATATTTTGAAGAATTTCCCCGTAAAGCTGGTTTTCGTGACCTGTGGCGGGGACGGATGCGTTTTCAAGAATGCCAAGGCCGAGGGAAGGGTTTCCAGCTTGAAGGACGTGGTTCGGATCGACACCACGGGAGCAGGGGACATCTTCGGCGGCAGTGCGCTGTTTCAGATTCTTCAGCTTGGCAAGGCGCCGGAGGAGCTCGGGGAAGAGGAGCTTGTTAAGATCACGGCATTTGCCTGCGCCGGCGCGGGACTGTCCACCGCAAAGCTCGGCGGGATTTCCTCCGTTCCGACCTTGACTGAGGTTTTGGAGACGATGAAAAAGGAATACGGTCTGGGGTGATTTAAAAAAAGCGGGAGGTGACCGACGGTCGCCTCCTTTCCTTTTGCCGTCGTTTTTTCGATATAAGATAAACTATATATAATAAAAGGAAGGAAATTCCATAGATTTTACCGTGCTAAAAGGGGAAAAAGCCTGAAATACGGGGATTTTATGAACAAAGGGAAAACAAATAAAAAAAATCAATTTTTTTGCAAAAAGGTGTTGACAAGGCGGGATAAATTTGGTAAACTGTAACTCCACCGCCGCTGAGGGGGTGGCACAAAGCGGAAGGTTTGGAAAAGTTTTTTTGAGAAAAATGCAAAAAGCACTTGACAAGCGGGAAGCGATGTGATATATTAGATAGGCTGCGGTG
>JAFVYT010000062.1 GCA_017508505.1 Clostridia bacterium | reverse complement strand
TGAGCTGAAGGGGATGCTGAAGGGCGTGCGGGGAATGCTCGCGGCGCTTCTCATCTCCTCGGATCTTAAAAGGTTTAAGAATCGTCTGTCATACGAAAAGCACGGCGGGGCTCCGATTCTCGGGACCTGTCGCCCCGTGATCAAGGCGCACGGCTCCTCGAAGAGAACGGCCGTTGCCTCCGCTGTCCTGCAGGCCAAAAAGTGCTACGATGCGGGAGTGTGCGATATGATCCGTGCTGCGGGAGAGAAGAAGGGAGAGAATTCAAATGGAAGTGAAGCGAGCCGCTGAGGGAGACTATCCCCGAGGCTTTCTGACCCGTCTGGAAGATTTGGAGGAGCGTATCGGGTATCATTTTACCAACCGCCACTTTTTGCGCGTGGCTCTGACCCATTCCTCCTTTTCCAATGAAAAGCGCTCCCGTATTTTGTTTGAACATAACGAAAGGCAGGAGTTTTTGGGAGACTCGGTTTTGTCCCTTGTGGTCTCTCGGGATCTGTTTGCCGATCACGACTCCTTTCAGGAGGGAATTCTGACCAAGCTCCGTGCCGCCTCCGTCAGCGCCGAGGCACTCTTCGAGTATGCCGAGAGCTTGGACTTGGGCAGCTTTATGCTGCTCAACCACGGTCTGGACGAGGGTGGCGGACGCCACCAGAAAAATGTTTTGGCCGACTGCTTTGAGGCCCTCATAGCCGCACTCTTCCTGGACGGCGGCTTTGAGGCGGCAGAGGCCTTTGTCCTTCGCTTTGCCCGTCCTCGCTTCCAAAGCCTGATGGATGGCGGCCGCGTGCGGGATGCGGACTATAAGAGTCTCTTGCAGGAAAAGGTTCAGACCAGCCCCGGGGAAAAGGTGGAGTACCGCCCCGTTGCCGAGCGCGGTCCCGACCACAACAAGGAGTTTGAGGTGGAGGTCTGCCTGAATTCCAACATCATCGGACGCGGCATCGGGAAAAGCAAGCGGGAAGCGGAGCAGGAGGCGGCAAGAATTGCCCTTTCCACCTGGTTCGGTGAGACCGAACCGAACAAATAAGACTAAAGAGAGTGCATTATGTATTTAAAAACACTGGAGCTGCAGGGCTTTAAATCCTTTCCCGATAAGACCGTCATCGAGTTCGATAAGGGAATGACGGCCATCGTCGGTGCCAACGGAAGCGGAAAGAGCAATATTTCCGATGCGGTGCGCTGGGTTTTGGGTGAAATGAGCGCCAAGAGCCTGCGCGGCAGTAAAATGGAGGATGTGATCTTCAACGGCTCCTCCGGCAGGAAGCCGGCCTCATTCGCGGAGGTTGTGATGACCATCGACAACTCCGACTATCTGATGAAGATCGATTACGACGAGGTCAGCGTGGGCCGTCGCCTCTACCGAAGCGGAGAAAGCGAATATTATCTGAATAAAAAACAGGTTCGTCTCAAGGACGTGGTGGATCTGTTTCTCAATACGGGTATTGGTCGCGAGGGATACTCGGTCATCAGCCAGGGGAAGATCGCCGAGATCATTTCTCTGAAGGGCAACGAGCGCCGTGAGCTGTTCGAGGAGGCTGCGGGGATTTCCCGCTTCCGCTATCGCAAGCACGAGGCAGGCCTGAAGCTGCAATCCGTTACGGAAAACGCCCTTCGCATCAACGACATTCTGTCGGAGGTGCAGGGGAGACTGCCCCGTCTGGAGGCGCAAAGTGCCAAGGCAAAGGCCTATCTTGCCATTGCGGAGGAAAAGAAAAGGCTTGAGATCGGCATTTGGGCCAAGCGTCTGGATCGTCTGGAGCGCTTCTCTCGCGAGGGGGGAGAGCGCTATGCGCTGGAGGACAAGGCTCTGACGGAATTGAGCCGCACCATCGCAGAGGAGGATCGCAGGATCGATGCCCTCTACGTGGAAAGCCAGGAAAAGAACCTGCAAACTGAGCTTTTAAGAGGGGAGGTCACCTCTCTTGCCTCCGAGGATGCAGAGGAGTCCCGTCAGCTTTCCGTTTTAGAAAATGAGATCCATCATATGGATCTGAAGAAGGAGGAAATCCTTAGCCTCGGTCAGGAGAATGACGTCCGGGAAAAGGAGCTTCTGGAGCAGAAGGCGCTTCTGGAGGCCTCCTTTGCCTCTGTTCAGGAGGAGCTTGACGGCATCGAAGCACGATTTGAGGAGAACCGCACCGCCCAAGCGTCCCTTTCCGAGGCGTACCTTGCCTTGGTGGATCGGGAGGAGGCGGCTCTGACGGAAAAGGACGGCCTCGGACAAAAGAAAGCGGCCCTTTCTCTGGAAAAGAAGGAGGGCGAGGGCTTTGCCATCGCCGCTTTGGAGCAGAAAAAGGAGCTGGAAGCCCGCCTTCTCGGCGGCAGTGAAAAGGACGAGGCACTGCGCCTCCGTCTGGATGAGGTGCGCCTTGCGGCACAAAAGGCTGCAGAGGAGCGTGTCGAGGCCGAAAAGGAAAACGGGGAACTGAATCTTGATCTGTATCGCTTGGGAGAAGAGATCGAGGAAAAGAGCGAGCTTCTGCAAAAAGCGAGAATGGAGAAGATGGACGCAGAGCAGAGAAGGGATACCCTTCTTCGGATGGAGCGCCTTCTGGAGGGCTTCTCCGATTCCGTCAAGGAAGTGATGAGCGCCTCGGGCAGTGAGCTGGAGGGTATCTGCGGCCCCGTTTCCAAATTGATCGAGACCGACGAGGCATACGTCCTTGCGGTGGAGACCGCCTTGGGCGGCTCGGTGCAGAACCTTGTGGTGGAGGATGAAAAAAGCGCCAAGGCGGCCATCGCCTTCCTGAAGGAAAATCGCTTGGGACGTGCTACCTTCCTGCCTCTGACCACCCTGCGTACTGCCCGTTACGATATCTCGGGGATTCATCAGGACGGCTTTTTGGGCCTTGCCTGCGATTTCTGCCGAAGCGAAGAAAAATACCGTCCCGCCGTGGAGTTTCTTTTGGGAAAGACACTTCTGTGTCGGGATCTGGAAAGCGCCACCCGTCTTGCCAAGGCGGAAAAATACGGCGTCCGCATCGTGACCCTTGACGGTCAGATCATCCACGCGGGCAGCTCCTTTACGGGCGGTCAGGCCCTCAGCCTCAGCGGTGCCCTTTCCCGCACGGGAGATCTGGCAAAGCTCAAGAGCACCGTGTCCTCTTTGGAGGAGAGAATCAAGGGCTATCAGAACGCCCTTGACGAATTGGAGGCACAGCGCACCGAAAAGCGCCGTCTCGCCCGTGAGAGCGAGGCACGCCTTGATCAGGCTCGGAAAACGGAGGGTGAGGCCAAAAATGCCTTCCTTCTGGAAACGGAGCGAGTGGATGCCGCACGGAGCGACTATGCCAATATCGAGGTGCAGATCCTGGAGATCGGTACCAAGCTCGTGGCAAGGGAGGAAAGAAGCCGCGCCATCGACGCAGAGCTTGAGGCTCTCTTTGCCCGTGACGGTGCTCTTTTGGAGGAAATCGCCCGTATGCGGGAGGAAAAGGAGAAGATGGAGGCCGAGCGCGAGGAATTGATCCTTGCCCAGGGCGAGATCCTTGCCCTGCGCGGCCGCGCTCAGCTCAGACTCGAGCAGGAGGCTCTGCGCCTCTCCGAGAACGAGGAATCCATTCGCCTTCTGGCAGAGGGCGTGAAGAATAAGGAAGCGCTCCTTCGGGATTTGGAGGAGAAAAAGAAGGAAACCCTTTCCGGCATCGAGGAAAGCCGTGCCAAACGGGAGGCGATTCTTCTGGGAATCGAGGAAAAAAAGGGTGCCATCGCCCTGCTCCAAGGCCGCGTGAGCGAGGCGGGAGAGGAGATCGCCGC
>JAFVYT010000061.1 GCA_017508505.1 Clostridia bacterium | reverse complement strand
TGGAATTTCCCTACACCACGGGAACGGTGCTTCTGTGCAGCGACGGGCTTTCCAATTATTTTGATGAAAACTTCTTTCTCCAAACGCTGGAAAGCAAGCGAAGCTGTGAAGAAAAGGCAAAGCTCCTCATCGAATATGCCAACCACTGCGGCGGTGCGGACAACATCACCGCTGTGGTGATCAAGCTCTAAGGAAAGGAGAACTCCATGGATTCCGCTCAACACAAATACGACCATTTGGTAGGAAAGGTCATCGACGACCGTTACGAAATCCTTCAGGTGAAGGGCATCGGCGGTATGGCGGTGGTTCTGAAGGCCAAGGATCTGGAAAAAAACCGAATCGTGGCCATCAAAATGCTCAACGAAAAGAACGAGGGAGACTCTGCCTCGGTTCGCCGATTTGTGAATGAATCCCGCGCCATTGCGTTGCTTTCTCACGAGCATATCGTGGACATTTACGACGTGGCCTTCACGGGGAAAAACAAGTACCTTGTGATGGAGTATATCGACGGGATCACCCTGAGAGAATATATGAAGCGCAACGGCCCCCTTGGGTCTTGAGAAGAGTCTCGACTTCACCGTTCAGATTTTGTCTGCACTGCAGCACGCCCACGAAAAGGGTGTGGTGCATCGGGACATCAAGCCCCAAAACATTATGGTGCAGGCAGGGGGCAAGCTCAAGGTGACAGACTTCGGCATCGCCCAAATCAGCGATACCAAGCAGTCCAACTCCGGAGTGGCCATGGGCACCGTTTACTACATTTCCCCCGAGCAGGCGAGCGGCAAGACCACCACCTTCTCCTCGGACATTTATTCCGTGGGTATTATGCTCTACGTGATGGCAACGGGAAAGCTCCCCTTTGAGGGAGACACGCCCCTTTCCATCGCAATGATGCAGGTCAATTCTACGCCCACCCGTCCCAGAAAAATCGACCCCACTCTGCCTCAGGGTCTGGAGCAGATCATTCTCCGCGCCATGAACAAGGCACCGGAAAACCGCTTCCGCTCGGCCAAGAGCATGCTGAGAGCCTGCGAGATCATCAAAAAGGACAAGACCGTCGTATTTGAGGATCCCACCGCGAAGCCTGCTCCCGCTCCCGTAGCACGAGTCGCTGAAAAGCCGCAAAAGAAGGAGACGCCCACCAGGCTTACCCTTTTCCCCATCATCTTCGGAGTTACCACGGCCTTTCTCTTGGTGGTGGCGGTCGCGGGCATCCTGCTGCTCTCCTCCCTGATTGATATGACCAGCGAGGACAACACCGTGGTCATTCCGATTCCGGATCTGGTGGGACAAACCCTGACGGATGAATTGAAGGCAAGTCTGGAGGCACAAAACATCATCCTGAGCGTCAAGGAGGTCAACAACGACGTATATGACGCAGGGCAGATCTCCTATCAGAATCCCGAGGGGGGACAAACCCGAAAGATCGCAAACCAAAATCAGACGGTGGAGATCAGCATCGAGGTCTCCAAAGGCAAGAAAAGCTTCACCCTCGAGGATTATAAGAGTAAGGAATACCGCAAGGTGCGAATCAGCCTGATGGAAAAGGGAGCCAACGTCACCGTAGAGGAGGTCTTTGACCCCGAGGTCATAGCAGGGCACATCATTTCCACCGTTCCCGAGGCAGGAAAGACCGTCAACAACGGCGGCACCGTGCATCTTGTGGTGTCAAAGGGCGCCGAGACCTCGTACGTGGATATGGTGGACGTGTGTGAGATCCCCGTCGAGGAGGCAAAGGAAAAGCTCCTCGGCAACGGCTTTATCGTAGGTAAGATCACGAAGGAATACTCCTCCAAGGTAAAGGAGGGAGCAGTCATCCGACAGAGCGTGCCTGCGGGAACCTCCTCCGCACAGCGCTACACCGTGGTAGATCTTGTGGTCAGTATGGGTCGCGATCCCTATGCGCCCGTGGAAGAGGAGCCCGACAAAACCCCCGAGACCGACGAAAAGACCGAAAGCACCAAGAAGGAAGAATCCTGAGTATGGCAACGCAATTCGGACGCATCCTCAGCCTCAGCGGCGGTCTTTACACCGTCAGAACCCCCGAGGAGACCATTCTTTGCTTTGCCAAGGGCGCCTTTCGCCGCGGGGAAACCAGCCCCGTAGCGGGGGATTTGGTGGAGATCAGCCTGGAGGAGCCAATCGGTCAAAAGCAAAGACAGATGGGTGCGAGAGGTCTGATCACCCGTGTTCTGGAGAGAAAAAACGTGCTCATCCGTCCTCCCCTTGCCAATCTGGACACCCTCTTTCTGGTGGTGGCGGTGCGGGAGCCCGAGCCCGTGCTCCTTTCCGTAGACAAGCTCCTTTCCATCGCCCGACACAACGGGATCGAGGCGGTGCTCGTCTTTACGAAAAAGGAGCTGGATCCCAAACGTGCCGAGGAGCTCGTGAGCCTTTACCGCAGGGCGGGATTCTCTGCCTTTGCCGTTTCCAACTTGGAAAAGGAGGAGGCCAAGGCGCTCCTTTACCCCTGCATCCGTGGGCAGGTCTGTGCCATGGCAGGTGCCAGCGGCGTGGGAAAGAGCACCCTGATCAACGGTCTGTTCCCCGAGCTTCGGCAGGAGACGGGCCTTTTGAGCGAAAAGACCCAAAGGGGCAAGCACACCACCCGTCAAAGCACCCTCTTTGACATTTCAAGCCGTTTGGGCAAGGAGGATCCCGTTTACGTTGCGGATACTCCCGGCTTTTCCCTTTTGGACTTTGAACGATTCTTTTTTATGGAGAAGGACGACCTTGTGTTTACCTTCCCCGAGTTTTCCCCTTATCTGGGCTCGTGCAGGTACACCAAGTGCTCCCACCGAACCGAGGACGGATGCCGCATTCTGGAAGGGGTGCAGGCGGGCGAGATCGCTCCGTCCCGTCACGAAAGCTACGTGACCCTTTACGAGGAGCTGGCAAAAACCCCCTCCTGGGATATGGGAAAGAAAAAAACAAGGCGATAAAAAAGCAACCGTCAAGGTTGCTTTTTCGTTCTTTTGGCACGGTACTCCCGCGGGAGGAGCCCCGTCATTTTGAAAAAGAAGAGCTCGAAGCCCCGAAGGGTGGAATACCCGCAGCGCTCCCCGATCCTGGAGATGGGAAGCGCGCTCTCCTCCAGAAGCTCCTTGGCCACGCCGATGCGAACCTCCGAGAGCTTCTCGGAAAAGCTGGCTCCAAGGCTCTGTCGGAGAATGCGGTTGACGTGGGTCTTGCTGTAATGCAGCGTGCTTGCCAGATCCTCCAAAGTAACGTTTTCCCCGTAATGGGCAAGGAAAAAGTTTTCCAGACGGATGCTTCGCTCCAGACGGGTGTTTTCCTGCTCTGCCTCCGTCCTCTCCCGTCCCTTTGGCAATAGGAAGGGCAGGATGTCGCTGATGAGCATCCCTAGGTAAGAGCGGATCCGAAATGCGCTTTGCTCCGTGGCACTCCGCTCCTGATGGGCACGGAGAAAGGCGATGTTGGAGAAGATCTCCTCCCGAAGGGCATCCTGCAGCTCCAATCGGAGAAAGGCGGGAGACTCCGTAAGAGAAAGCGGCTCGGACAAAAGAAAGCGCAAATTGAACTTTGCAGACCTCTCCCCTACGGCCTCCAAGCGGTGCACCACCCCCGGGAAAATGAGGAACACGTCCCCCTTCTGCAGGGTGATCCGCTGTCCCTCAAGGCTCACCGTAAGGCTCCCCTCCTCCAAAAAGTAGACCTCAAAGGCCGTATGGGAATGGTTGGAAAAGGAGCGGGGCTGGATCGCCGAGGAGGTACGAAAGCCGTCAATGCGCGTTTCCACGGTCATCCCGCGGATGCGAAAGGAAAGACTCTTTCCCGTTTGCTCCATTGCTTTTCTCCTCCTTTTTTCTCGCTTTTCTCTATCATATCCCTTTGATGCGAAAAAATCAACCATATCTTTTCAAAAAGCGAAAAAGCAAAACCTGTCAAGCGTTTTTTTGTTCTCATTCTCTCTTTCCGAAACAACGAAAGCCCGATATAATAAAAGGTAGAAAAAACGGAAGGATGCACCATGATGTTCAAACGCTGTCTTGCGGAATACAACCTGATCGGAACCGGAGCCGCCGTGGCTTTGGACGGAGATCTGCTTTTGACCTACTCCTCGGTAGACGGAAAGCATTTTTTGAAAAGCGACGATCTGTTTCGCACCACCAAGGAGGAGTGGACCGTTCCCATCGGCTCCATCACGGCCAACGCGAACCTGATCCGTTTAAAGGACAAGAGCCTGATGACCGTGGTTCGCACCCTGAGCTCAGATCCGAAGATCGCCGCCATCAAGGGTGCCGACTTTCACACCGCCTTCTCCTACGACGACGGAAGAAGCTTTGTGATGGGCGGGATCATCAATCAAAAGCCCGGCTGCTACTACCTGATGAACCACCGCATCCTTCGCACTCACACGGGGCGGCTTTTGATCCCCGTTTGCTACGTGCCCGAGGAATTTCTCACCGAGGAGCTGTTTGAAAAAAGCGGCTGGTCGGGATGCTTTTATTCCGACGATGAGGGAAAGAGCTGGCAGGAGGGCAATTGGCTCCCCGCAGAGAACGTGGATCAGCTTTGCGAGCCGATGGTTACACAAGGCAAGGACGACGTCGTCCATATGTATATGCGTACCGGATACGGCTATCTGTACCACTCCGAATCCTATGATGACGGTGTAACCTGGACGAAGGCGGAGCCCTCGGAGCTTCGCAGTCCCTGCGCTCCCTTCACGATTTCCTATGACGCCCACTCCGACCTGTTTTTCGCCGTATGGGCAAACTCCTTCCCCGGGCTGAAGCATCAGTATCCCCGATCTCCCCTTTGCCTTGCCAAAAGCTGTGACTGTGTCCGATGGGAAAGGATCTGCGAGCCGGAGTCCGACCCGATGAAGGGCTACGGCTATCCGATGCTGTACTTTACCGAAAAGGAAATTTTGATCACCTATTACGAAAGTCCCGAAAGAAAGTTTCAAAAGGCAGATCACAAATTGATCCTATGCCTGATGGACAAGAAGGAAATCGGTCTTTAAAATGAAAAAAACAGGCCTCATTACGGATCTGCAACGCTTCTCTCTTCACGACGGTCCCGGAATCCGCACGACGGTATTCTTTAAGGGCTGTCCCCTGCACTGCGCGTGGTGCCACAATCCCGAGTGCATTTCTCCGAAAAAGCAGCTTCTCCTTTACCCCGAAAAGTGCATCGGCTGCGGAAAATGCGACGAGGGCTGCTTTTCCGGTGCAAGAACGGAATGCGGAACGGAGTACACCCCCCAAGAGCTTTTGGAAGCGCTCCTTGCGGATCAGAGCTATTACGGAAAAAACGGCGGCGTGACCTTTTCCGGAGGAGAGCCCCTGATGCAGCGGGACTTTCTTTTGGAGATGATCCCCCTTTGCAAGCAAGAGGGGCTTCACACTGCCGTGGAGACCTCTCTGATCCTCTGGGACGAGGCAATCCTTTCCGCCGTGGATCTTGTTATGGCGGATTTCAAGATTTGGGATTGTAACCTGCACCGCACCTACACCGGTGTGGGGAATGAGACGATTCCGGAGCATTTCAGACGCTTGAACGAATTGGGGATTCCCACGGTGGCAAGCACCCCCGTGATTCCCGAGATCGATCAGGGGATTCCCGAGATATCACAGTTTTTAAAGGGTCTGGACTCGGTACGGGAGTACCGACTTCTCCCCTATCACCCCCTGGGGCTGGAAAAGGCAAAGGCCTGCGGCATCGAGATGCGTGCCTTTTCCGTCCCCGACGAAGCGACATGGAAAAGGGTATCACAATATGCTTTCATACGCTGACCGACTGGCGATGCTTCGGGAAACGAAGACCCGCCACACAAAGGAAAAAAGAATCCAGAACGGCTACACCGATCTGGATGATTTCGGCACCGTTCCCCTGCCCGAGGAATATGAGGTCATTCCGTGGTACAACAGTGAAAGCGGAAGCTTTTACGGCTACGACGGGATGACGGAGAATTTCTGTCGGGTGATGGATGCCCACCCTCCGTACGTGGATCCCTTGGAGATGCTGTGCGGCAGATGGCGGGATATGCTGGTCAACTATCGCGGAGACCTGCACTATATGCCCGATTGGCTCAAGAATAAGCCCAAGACGCTGGAATTTATGAAGTCGGCCACCACTCAGTGGTCCAAGCGCTGGGACGAAATCCGTTTTCCCTACGATGATCTGAAGCCCCTGCAAAAAAAGTACAACATTCAAACGGGAATCGACTCCGACGCGCACTTTGCCTGCGACTATCGCATCGGCTTTGCCCTGGGCTTCGGAGGACTTCTGGAAAAAATCGATTTTTACGAAAAGAAAAATCCCGACAAAAAGGCCTTTTACGAGGCAGAGCGTCGGGTGCTGCTCTCCATCGTAGCCTTCATCGATCGCCACATCGGGGCCATCCGCGACTTGATCGAGAAGGAAAAGCGCCCTGAGATCCTGGAGAATCTGAAGGAGATGCTTCGGGTGAACGAAAGGATCCGCTTGGGCAAGCCCGAGACCCTTCACGAGGTCTGTCAGTGGGCGGCGTACTTTAACTGTGCGGCTCGCATCTGCACCCGTGACGGCGCGGGCTTTCAGTTGGATACTCTCTTGTACCCCTACTATCTGCGGGACAAGGCGGCCGGGATCCTGGACGATGAAAAGGCAAAATTTCTCATTGCAAATCTCCTTTTGATCGATCCTCACTACTATCAGCTTTCGGGTGTGGACGAAAACGACCGAGATCTAACCAACGAACTGACCTTTCTCTGTCTGGAGGCGGCAGACAGCCTGAACATCTCCTGCAACCTGACGATCCGCGTCCATGAAAACTGCGACGAGCGGGTCGTGGAGAAGGGCATCTATTATTTATTGAAAAACAAAAACGGTTGGCCCAGATTTTGCAACGACAAGGCGCTGACCGAGGGGTATATGAAAAATGGGGTGGACAAAAAAACCGCCCGTGAACGCATTGCCGTAGGATGCAACTGGATGTGCGTCCCCGGGAAGGAATACCCCATGAACGACACGGTCAAGGTCAACGTCGCCAAGGTCTTTGACGTGGCGCTGGAGGAAATGAAGAAAGAGAAACACTACTCCACCGAGCGGCTCTTCTCCCTTTTCTGCGAGCATCTGAAGTGCGCCGT
This sequence comes from Clostridia bacterium, assembly GCA_017508505.1. The sequence continues at coordinate 886 of JAFVYT010000061.1, read as the reverse complement.
GCACGTCACCGCCCAAGGCGTCAACCTCCATCTGGATCACCAGTGGGAGGTGACCCCCGAGATCGTGATGAACCTTTTGATGGAGAATACCATCGAAACGGGACGGGACGCTTCTCAAGCGGCATCCCTTTTCACCGTCGGTGTGGACGGAGCGGGCCTTGCCGTGGTGGCCGACTCCTTCGGGGCCTTGGAGGATCGGGTGGAAAAGGAAGGTGTGCTGGATTGGGAAACGGTTCTGACCGCGCTGGAGCAGAACTTCCCCGAGGAGCGCACGCGCCTCATCCTCTCCTCCGCGCCACGCTACTGCAGCGGAGGGAGCTCTGCCGACCGCTGGGCCAAGCGCCTGACGGAGGTCTGGACGAAAACCGTAACGGAGGAAGAGATGCCCCAAGGGCGCAGGCTCGTGCCCGGATGGTTCTCCTGGGCCAGAAGCATTGAATACGGAAAATGCGTCGGTGCGACCCCCAACGGAAGGAGAAGGGGCGAGCCCATCTCCCACGGGGCCAACCCCAATCCCGGCTTCCGTCGGGACGGTGCTCCCACCGCTCAGGCAAGAGGCATCGCCTCGGTGCAGTGTGGCCGAGGCAACACGGCACCGCTTCAGATCGAGTTTGACCCGAACCTTCGCCCCGATCAGGAAGGGATCGAGATCGTCAAGCAGTTTGTGCTGGGGCACTTCCGCGAGGGCGGTACCCTCATCAACATCAACATTTTAGACGAGAAGACTCTGATGGAGGCTCACGAGGACCCCGACCGTCATCCGGATCTGGTGGTGCGTGTTACGGGCTTTACGGCATATTTTGCCAGCCTCTCTCCCGAATTCAGAACCCTTGTCATCAAACGCTTTTTGAAAGGAATGTAATGCTATGAAGCTGGAACGCAACGT
>JAFVYT010000060.1 GCA_017508505.1 Clostridia bacterium | reverse complement strand
TTCAAAACGGGAGAGAGGAGCCAGGAGGAGCAGAAGATCGCCTTGGGCTTCCACTCGGGGTAGCAGCGGTTCACCAGTTCCAGGGCCTCCTCCATGGATTTCTTTACCGTCTCGGGAGAAAAGTCCGTCTTTCGGGGAATGTGTACGCTGATGTCGTGATCTCCGGGGGCGTGTGCGATCTCCCAATCCGCCTTCGGATAAACGCTTTTTTCTCTTGCGATAAAATCCGCGTCGGCGGGATGGCCGATGTAGGCGTCCTCGGTCTCCTCAAAGCTTGCGATAAAGGAGCCCTCCTCCTCCGTAGCACCGCTGCTGCCCAAGGGGCGTCCGCTCTTGTGCACCGGAAACTCCTTCCCGAATACGGGTACGATCTCTCCGCTTTTTTTGTTTCTCAAAATGTAAGGGTTATAGGAGGGTGCCGTGTGGATCTCGTAGTTGAGCCCGCGGTGATAGAAGATGCGGGTCTTGATGTAAAGACCCAGCCAGTTGGCATAGGTGTCTGTGGAGCCGGGGCGTCCCAGAACGTGCTCCTCCACTACACGGATGTTCTCGCGGATGCCGTCCATGGTCTCCTTGGCGTGCTCCTCAGGAAAGCCGCGCCGCAGATATTCGGCATATCCGTCCGATACCGAGGGAAGCACCGCGTAAAGGGGAAGCATATCTCCTCCGAGGGTGCCGTCGGTGGGGGGATAGGTCATCTTGCGGGCGTTTTTTACGTCACCGTCCTTGATGCAAAGGGCGACTGCGTCAATCCAATCCCGCTTCATCGGATCCTTCTTGACCTCCTCAAAGCCCTCCAGAACCAGGTCGTAATAAGGGCCGAAGACTCCGAGCTTTTCCTGCAGCTCCACGATCATTTCGCGGCTGCAAAGCTCTCTTCTCCGTTCCTCGGGGATGGGATAATAAAGGTTCAGGGCTTCGGGATAGGCTTTTTTGATCCCGAGTGCCTCGGCTAGCTTTTGAATGGACATAGGCTTCTTTCCTTTCCTTGGGTTGTTTTGTTCATTTTAGCACATAAAATTTCCTTTTACAAGGCCAAAATAAGGAAAATGCCGCCCGAATTCGGGCGGCATTGCATTTTAGATCTCAATGACTCCGGCATACTCCAGAATCGCATCTCCCGCCACGTAAATGGCCTTCAGGGAGCGCATCAGGCTGGTGTCCTCGGGGAGCTGATCGTAGGTTCCGCGGAAGCTCTGGGGAAAGACGAAGTTGAATACACCCTTTCCTCCTGCTTTGATGGGATAGCGCGCGTAGCGCTTTCCGAAGGCAAGGATGTTGGAGGTGGGCTTCAGGATCGGCTCCAGATCCGTGCTCAAAAGCCAGGAGGAGCAAACAAAGACCTTAGGGCTTTGCTCCGGAAAGCGGTTCTTGGCGATCTCTGCCGCGCCCTCAAGAGACTTTTTCACGGCCTCGGGGCTCGGGTCGGTCTTGGCGGGGATGTGAACCCCCACGGCATCGTCCCCGGGTTTTACGAGGATCTCCCACTCCTCCTTGGAGAAAAAGGCCTTCTCGGTGGCAAAGCGGCTTTCCTCGGAGGGGTAGCCGATGAAGGCGTCCTCGGTCTCCTCAAAGCTTGCTTCGATGGCACCCTCCTCGTCCTTTGCGCCGAAGGAGCCCAGCACCAGGCCGGAGGCGTGAAGGGTCAGTCCGTTGGAGGCCAGGGGCAGGAGAGCGCCGGTTTTCTTGTTTTTCAAAACGACCGCGCGGCCGAAGCTCTGTAGGTTGTAGTTCAGGCCGCCGTAGGAGAAGATGAGCGCCTTGGAGTAAAGGCAGAGCCAACGGAAATAGATCTGGATCAGGGTCGGTCTGCCCAGAATGTTTTCGGAGGTGTGACGCATATTGCCGTAGTAGGAGCCGATGTACTCCAGGCTGTCCTCCTCACTGAAGCCGCGCTTGCGATACAGCTCGTACGCACGCTCCACGGAGGGAAGGTGAATGAACAGCTGGATCAGGTCAGCGGCGTCGTTGGCATTTTCGGGAGTGGGCTGAGGAACGGGGATCTTGGTGACCTTTTTATATTCCTTGTCGATCATATAAAGGCTCGCCACGTCCGCATAGGTTTTTCTCAGCTCGTCCTTTTCCAGCGCAAGCCAGCACTTCTTCACGGCCTCGTAATAGTCCTTGAAGAGGCCAAAGCGCTCCTGCAGCCGCTCGATCATCTCAAGACTGCAAAGCTCTCCCTTACGGTTCTCGGGAACGGGATAGTATTCGTACATATCCTCGGGAATGGTTTCGTATTTTACCACGTCGATGGCCTTTGCGATTTCCGCTAGCGTCATTGGAAAGCCTCCTTGTATCTCTTTTCATTTTTTTCATCATAGCATACATTCTCTCGGAATGCAAGAAAAATGCCGTCATTTGACGGCATTTTTCTGATTACATTTTTATAATTCGATGACTCCTGCAAAGTCGATGATGGCCTCTCCTGCGATGTATTTTGCCTTCAGCGCACGCTGGAGGCTGGTGTCCTCGGGCAGCTCCTCCAAGGGGCCGCGGAAGCTCTGGGGGAAGACAAAGCTGAAGGGAGCCTTGCCGTTGCCCTTTCTGGGATAGCGGATGAACTCTCTGCCAAAGGCGAGAATGTTGGAGGTGGGCTTCAAAACCTCCTCCAGCTGGGGAGAAAGGAGCCAGGATGCGCAGGTGAACATCTTGGGATCGCAATCGCTGTAGCCCTTCTTCAGGAACTCTCTGGCACTGTCCAGAGCCTTGCGGAAGCTTGCGGGGGTCACGTCGGCATTCTTGGGAATGTGGATGCCGCAGGAGTTGTCGCCGGGCTTCATCACCATTTCCCATTCGCTCTTGGGGAATACCTCTTTTTCCTTGGTAAAGTAGCTGTTTCTGGCGGGATGTCCGATGTAGGCGTCCTCGGTCTCCTCAAAGGTCACCTCGTAAGCTCCCTCCTCGTCCGTGGCACCGGCAGAGCCCAGCACCAGGCCGCTTCTGTGCATCTTGTCATTCTTGGAAAGGGGCAGGATCTCCCCGGTTTTCTTATTGCGGATGATGTATGCCAGACTGAAGCGGTGCACCTCAAAGTTAAAGCCACCGGTAACGAACAGTCTTGCCTTGGTGTACAGACAGCACCAGCGGAAGTACATCCCGATCATCGTGGGACGGCCCATAATGTTTTCACTGGTATGGCGGATGTTCCCGCGGAAGCGCTGTACCACGCTGAGGGCAAACTCGTGGTCAAAGCCGCGCTTGATATAGGTGTCGTACGCCGCCTCGATGGAGGGCACGTGGATAAAGAGCTGCAAAAGGTCTCCCGCCATATTGGGCACGTCACGGTCAGGCTCGGGAACGGGAATCTTGGTGATCTTTTCGTACTCGTTGTCGATCATATAAAGGCTTGCCACGTCGATCCAGGTCTTTCTCAATTCGTCCTTTTCCACGGCTGCCCAGCGTTCCTTGGCTGCCTCGAAATAGTCACCGAAGAACTCAAATCTTTCCTGCAGTCTCTCGATCATCTCAAGGCTGCAGAGCTCGCCCTTGCGGTCCTCGGGTACGGGATAATAGGCGAACATTCCTTCGGGAATCGTGTCATACTTGACGACGCCGATCTCCTTTGCGATCTCGTTTAAGGTCATACGCTGTTCCTCACTTATTTTTTCGGGGGCACAAGGCCCGTATTTGCAAGGCTATTCTATCACACCCATGCTTCTTCTGCAAGAGATGTGAGCGAAAAAAAGGGAATTTTTCCCGCTTTTGCAACCTGACCTCGGAAACACCGCTTTCTTTCGCAAGCAAAATTCCCAAAAGGATTGCACCGGAGCGATTCGACAATTCTGATTTGTCTGTTTATATCGGTGTTCCAACTTCAATTAGGTTGCCGTCTAAATCGTAGAATCGGATTACTTGCTGTCCCCAACTATGTGTCATAAGACGATTGACATATTCAATAGAGGGATACAGTCTTTCCAATTTTTCAACAAATGCTTCAATATTCTGTTCTTCAAAATATAATTCGCAAGCGTTGTTTTGGGGAAGAATATCTCTACCTAAAAAAGATTTCCATATTTTCTCGTCCTGAAGAACAAGACCTTCTGTTAAAATCATATTACCGTCATTGTCCATTACCAAATCTATGCCAAACAAGTCATGATAGAATTGTCTCGATTTTTCTATATCTTTCACAACGATCAAAATATTCTTCAATCTCATATCGATTCTCCGTAAACGTTGATTGATCGAACTGAGTATACCACAAATCAAGTATGCTTGTAAATAAGGGATAAGCGATGCAGCTTTGCCGTGATAAGGGGTGCGATGCGTTCTTATCACGCGTCGAAGGCGTGCATCGCAGGATCGGCCCGCATCCCGCAAACAGCGGGCATCACGTTCCCCAAGGAACGCATCATTCAAAAAACGCACCCTTGTAACGGTGCGTTTTTTGTTGGTCCACCCCAGGAGGTTCGAACTCCCAACCTTCAGAATCGGAATCTGATGCTCTATCCAGTTGCGCTAAGGGTGGATATGAAGTGCCGAGAGGGCTCGGCACTTATTTTACTCGGAGAGGGAGGGAATGATGACGGGAATCAGCCACAAAAGCTGATAGACCAAAACAAACAGTCCCGTGATCTGGGAGATACCCCCCATAAAGAAATGCATAAACAGGACCACACCGACGCCCACCAAGGCCGACAGGGTTTTGATGACCGTGTTGGCACGGGAAAGGTGGCGCAGGGAGTCACAAAGGGAAAAGCCGTAGAGGAGGTTTGCGATGGAGGAGTTGCATACCATCCCGGCCTCGGCACTCTCGGGAGAGGGGGCATCCTTCATGGCGTCGCAGGTTTTGATGATGCCCGCGGGGATCTTATCATTCTGCAACAGGGTGCGGAACAGATCGGAATCGATGTTGGGGTCGCAGGTCTTTACCGCAGGGCAAATGCCGCACTTGAAGAGGGCCAGAATGGTTTTCTTGAAGCGACGGCTGATGGAGTAGCGGATGTAGAACTTTGCCGCCAGCTCCGACCCGATCACCATATACATGATCTTGCCGCTCTTTGCTTCAAAGCCTTCGTCTACCGCATCCTTGGTGTAGCCGAAATCGTAGGAAAGCAAATAATTCTTATTTCCCACGAACACATCCTTGCCGTCGATCTTGGCGCACATACCGTCCGCGGTGATCTCCAGAAAGTCAAAGTTTTCGGGGATTTCGGTGTACACACCGGAAATGGTCTTTTTGAATACGAGGGAGAGCGGACCGCCCAGCTTTTGGAAGATCATCGCTCCGTAGAGGATCGCCTTGTCGATGCGGGTCTGTCCGTAGGTGCGGATGGTGGTCACCTTCACGCTCTTTGGGGGGAAGATTTCTTTATCCGTAAAGGACACCACGTCGCAGGCGGCGTATTCGTCTGCCGCCGCAGGGCTCAGGATCGCAACGCTTCTCTTTTCCGCCTTCTTGGAAAGGTGAGAGAAGGGAAGAGATACGGTGAAGATCCCCGAAAGGGGGAAGGTCATGGCCGCCGTCGCCGCAAAGGCATTGGCACATTCCACCAGCCCCGGCGCCTTCCAGAAGTGGAACGCGGCAAAGCTGACGGAAAGGATCAGACAAAGGAGAATGGAATATCCGAAGGAGCGATCGGCCTTACCCGGTGCGTCCAGTCCGCCGAAGAAGCCGGTGACAAAGGAGGTCTTCTGAACGGAATAGAACTTGGGATCGCCCTTTAACTGCTCTCGGAAGGCCTCTGCCTCGGGGCAGTCCTCGGTCAGGTGCTTGGCAACCAGCTTGTCGCCCCGCCGACCGAATACGCGGAAGGTGCGGTAAATGCGCTTGGAATCCAAAAACTCCGCAATGGCACCCACCGTCAAAAACAACGCGGTCAAGGAGCCGAACAGGGGGTATTCCTGGGTGCCCGTTGCCAAAAGGATCACGGGATGCACCACGGAGAAAAGAACCATCAGAACGGATACGCTGTTGCGATCGGGCTTGCCCGAGAACAGTGCGCGAAGGCCGCTTCCCAGAGAGGAAAGGCTGACCAGCGCCGCAAGCAGCACCAGCTGAATATCCGCCAGAAGATAGATCACAGAGTTGTAGGTGCCGCCGGGGCTGAGAATCTCGGGGTGAGGGAAGTCGGAGAAGGTGGCACTTTCCAGATAGAACAGAACCAAAAGGATGACAAAGGACCAAACGAAGCCCATCATCGTTTTGTAGTTGCGGCCGCGCAGATGCTCCGCAAATTCGTCGTATTCCTCGGGAGTGGTGAATTCCTCGGGAAGACCCGTGGGTCTTTCGACCTTTTCCTCCAATTCCTCTAAGGTGTCGCTGTAGGGGTTGTCCTGGTCGGAAACGCGAACCTCGTCGGCCAATTCCGGCTCGCGGCTCCGGGTCTCCTCCTCGGGCTGTATTTTTTCCAATTCCTCCTCAATGGAGAAGGTGGCGTGGTATTCCTTGGTGATTTCGGTTTCCGAGTCGTGAATTGCAACGTAATCGTCGCTTTTTTCTTCACTTCCACGCTCCTGCGCGGCCTCGCTCAAGGCCTCCTGAAGCGTTTTGGTATCGTGGAAAACGGACTGAATCTCCTCCGTCGAGCTTCCGGGCTCGGGGGAGTCCTTTTGCTTTTTTTTCTTTTTGGCAACGGCGCCGCTGCCGAATACCTCCATCAAAAGGGCGGCGGTGGCGTCGTACTCCTCCTTGGAGCTTTCGGCGGAAACGGTACCGACGCCGCGGGTGAACACGTCGTCCACCTTCGGCTTTTCCCGATCTGCCTGCAGAGCGCGGAGCAATTCCTCGGGGATCTCGGTGGCCTCGCCCTTTGCCTTCTCCTCCTCGTTTTTCCGATTCAGGACCTCGGCAATGTCAAAGGAACGGGTGCTTTCCGCTTCGTTTTTGTCCACGAAGGGCTTTTGGTCTGCCTCATTTTCCTTTTTTTCGCTGATTCTGTCCTCGGGCTCTTCCGCTTTGTCCGCAAAAACCTCGCGGGTGGCCTCGGGATCCTCGGCAAGGCTCTGCGCGGCTTCCGTCTCGGCCTCGGTCTCGTCCAAGGAAAGAAGGGCGGGGGGAGAGATTTCTTCTTCGGAATCGCCGGTATTTACCTTGGCGGCCTCGGGGTCTTCTTTTTTACTTTTTCTCGAGAATCTGTAAATGGAAGCCATGAGAAATCCTTTCCGAATTTATGATCTGAATTTGACCGCCTCGTACAAAACAATGGCTCCCGCGCAGGAAACGTTCAGGGAATTGACCTTTCCCCGCATGGGAAGGGAGACGACAAAATCGCTTTTTTCCTTCAAAAGGCGGGATACGCCGAAGCCCTCACTGCCCAAGATGATGGCAATGGGTCCCTTGTAGTCCACCTTGTCGTAAGGACTTCCGTCTGCCTCGCAGGCAAAGATCCAAAGTCCTTTTTCCTTTAATTGATCGACGGTCCGGGAAAGATTGGTCACACGGCATACCGCCAAGTGCTCCGCCGCACCCGCCGAAGACTTCAGCACCGTGGGGGTCATCCCCACCGCACCGATCTTCGGAATGATGATTCCGTGGACACCCGCTCCCTCGCAGCAGCGGATCAGAGCCCCGAGGTTGTGGGGGT
>JAFVYT010000059.1 GCA_017508505.1 Clostridia bacterium | reverse complement strand
GAGGAGGAGGAGGAGAAAGAGTCCCCTCCCGACGAGCTCCCGCTGTACCGGTAGGAATGCTTTTCGGTGAAGTACTTTGCCGCAAGGATGATGCTTGTGATGACGATCACAAGCCCTACGATGATATACGGTGCGTAGGGGACGAGGACCCGCTCCGCAAAGCGGTCGAGGGCAAGGCCGTCATAGGGATCCAGCCCCTCGGACACGTTGAAAACCTCCCTCGCGGCGTTTCTCGCTTCGGTGGGTTCGCCCTCGGCACATACGTAAAGGGGCGGTGTCGCACTGTCTGTGCCGGATTTTTCCGTAAGGCCTCTGTTCGTGGGGAAAAAGTAGGTGATGCCGAGGTCCAGGCTCTCTCCCTTTTCAAAGATTGCTTTCTTTTCGGTGCTGTAGTATTGTACGTAATCCGCCTTTTGGCTCACCAGGATCGGGCCGGTTTTCCCCTCCAAATCGGTGTAAAGTGCCACCAGAGCCTCACCGTCCCCGTTCTTGACAAAGAGGGTGCCGTCCACTACGCAAAGAAGGGAAAAGTCCCATCTTGCCATATGAACGCCGTTTGCGTCCTCCAGAAGCTTCGGAGAGTCGGGGGTGAGAAGCCGAAGGGTGTAGGGGGTGGAGGAGAAGCCGTAGATGTTGATCTGACCGGGCGGGTCCGTTTCGTAGGTGCGTCTGACGTGGACCCAATAGGTGCCCGACTCCAGATCCTGAAGGGGGATATAGGTTTTGCCCTTGCCAACGGCGTCTGCCGCCAGCGTCGCGGACAGATCCTCGTCGTACACCACGTACTCCCAGCTATAGCGGTTATAGACGACACCGTCTACATCAAAGCGAAGAAGGGCGTCCCCGGGGGTGGAGACGGTAAAGCGGTACCAGCGCTCGTCCTCCTCCTTGTCCAGATTGTCGGTAACGCCGCTGTCGGGGATGGAAAGGGCGTGCTCCCGATCCACGTTGGTCTTGTCCGAAAGGATCGGCTCCCGTGGGTCCTCGGGCTCTGCCGCCACCGCGGAAAGGGGCATCAGGCTCCCGAGAAGGACGAGAAGAGAGAAGAGACAAAGGGCAATGCGTTTCATCATTTCCTCCAAAAAAACGGAAATTGGGAAGGGAAAGCCTTCCTTTTTTTCTTATTGTATCAGCGGAATGGAAAAAATGCAACCGAAAAAAGGCATTTTTCCAAAAAGAGAAGGAAAGCGAAAGGCTGAGCCTGTCCGCTTCCCTCAGATGCGGGAAAAGGGGCGCTATTTCCAGTTAAATTCTCCGCAGAGCAGGATCACCCTGTCCGTGGAAACGGTCAGAACGCCTCCCTCGATCCTGCCGATGCGCTCGGAGCCGTCCTCCGTTTCGATCCTGCAATCGCAGGGCTTTACGTAGGTGACAAAGGGGACGTGCCCTGCCATCACCGCAAGCTCACCCTCCGTGCCCCGTACGGTAAGACTCAGGGCATTCCCTGAAAAGACGTGTCCGTCGGGAGAGGAGACGGTAAGAGAGAAGGACCTCATCGGCCGGCCTTCCTTGCTTTTTCCACGGCCTCGTCGATGGTGCCGACGAAGAGAAAGGCAGATTCGGGGAGAGCGTCGTGCTTGCCCTCCAGGATCTCCTTAAAGCCGCGGACGGTCTCCGCAAGGGGAACGTAGGTGCCGGGGATACCCGTGAATTTCTCGGAAACGTCAAAGGGCTGAGAAAGGAAACGCTGGATCTTGCGGGCTCTCTGCACCAAGAGCTTATCCTCGTCGGACAGCTCGTCCATACCCATAATGGCGATGATGTCCATCAATTCCTGATAGCGCTGCAGCACCCGCTGTACCTCCCGCGCTACAAAGTAATGCTCTTCTCCAATGACGTCGGGGGAGAGGATGCGGCTGGTGGATTCCAGCGGGTCTACTGCAGGGTAAATGCCCTGAGAGGCGATGCTTCGGGAAAGCACGGTGGTTGCGTCCAGATGGGCAAAGGTGGTGGCGGGGGCAGGGTCGGTCAGGTCGTCCGCCGGGACATAGACCGCCTGAATGGAGGTGATGGAGCCCTTTTTGGTGGAGGTGATGCGCTCCTGAAGGTCGCCCATCTCCGTGGCGAGGGTGGGCTGATAGCCAACGGCACTGGGCATTCTGCCCAAAAGGGCCGAGACCTCACTGCCCGCCTGGGTAAAGCGGAAAATATTATCGATGAACAAAAGCACGTCCTGGTGCTCTTCGTCGCGGAAATACTCCGCCATCGTAAGACCCGAAAGGGCCACGCGCATTCTGGCTCCGGGGGGCTCGTTCATCTGTCCGTAGACCAGGGTGGTATTGGAAAGCACGCCCGAGTCCTTCATTTCGTTGTAAAGGTCGTTGCCCTCACGGGTACGCTCGCCCACTCCCGTAAACACCGAAAGACCACCGTGCTGCTTGGCAACGTTGTTGATCAATTCCATGATCAGAACGGTCTTGCCTACGCCTGCACCGCCGAAAAGGCCAACCTTACCGCCCTTGGAATAGGGGCAGATCAGGTCGATGACCTTGATGCCGGTCTCCAGCACCTCGGTGGAGGTGGAGAGCTCGCTGAAGGCGGGGGCGGGTCTGTGAATGCTCTGACGCTCCGCCTCCTCCTCGAAGGGACGGTTGTCCACCGTCTCCCCCAATACGTTAAAGATTCTGCCCAGAGTGCTTCTGCCGACGGGTACGCTGATGGGCATTCCCGTGTCGGTCACGGGGGTGCCGCGCTTGAGGCCGTCGGTGGAGGACATGGCGATGCAGCGAACCACGTTGTCCCCGATGTGCTGTGCCACCTCGACGGTGAGAGACCTCGTCCCGTTTTGCATGGTCAGGGCATTGTGTATGGCGGGGAGAAACCCCGATTCAAAGCTGACGTCAACCACAGGTCCCATTACCTGTGAAACGACTCCTTTTTCTGTTTTAGACATGGCAATTTACTCCTATTTTATTAAAGCTCGCTGCCGCTTCCCGCTACGATCTCGGTGATCTCCTGGGTGATCGAGCTTTGCCTTGCCCGATTGTACTCGAGCTGCAGGGTATCAATCATTTCTCGGGCATTCTTTTCGGCGTTGTCCATCGCGACGCGCCGTGCCGCAACCTCGGAGGCAAAGCTTTCCCTGACACAGGAAAGGATCGTGCTTGCGAGGTAATCGGGAACCATCGCATTCAGAACCGTCATTTCATCGGGCTCAAAGATCGCCGTGTAACCCCGCGCCTCCTTTTCTGCTTCTGCCTCCAAGGGCAAAAGCAGGCGCACGTAGGGCTCCTGACTCATCAGGGAGCGGTAGCGGGTGCCAAGGATCCCGACGCGGGCAATTTCCCCTTGGGTAAACTCCCGACAGAGCCTTTCGGCAAGCTCCCGCGCCTGACGGTAGCTGAAGTGCTCTGCCGAAAGGATCGGCTCACGGAAGCGCTCGCAGGCCCGTTTTCCGATGGGGATGATCCTTGCCTCCGGGTACTCTCTCAAAAGGCGGAATACGTTGGCGTTATAGCCCCCTGCCAGACCGCGGTCTCCCGCAATTACCACAAGGCAGGTCACACCCTCCTTGCGGGGGGCCATATAGGGGGAGGCCTTGCATTCGTGACAGCCTGCGAGGAGCTTAACGGTCTCACGAAAGGCTTCGGAATACTCCAGACTCTTTTGCATTGTCTCGGTGGCCTTGCGAATCTTCGAGGATGCCACCAGCCCCATGGCCTTTGTCAGGTGAAGGGTGGAGTCAATGCTTTTGATGCGCCCTCTGAGCTGCTTGATGTTTTGACTCATCTCTTACCTCGCCATCTCTTGGAGGGCGTTTTTCAGAGCACTTTCGTCCTCGTTTTCCCAACTGCCCGCCTCGATTCGTTCCAGAAGAGAGGGGTATTTGTTTTCCAGCAATTCAAAAAGGCGCTTCTCGTAGCGGGCGACCTCCTTGACGGGGGTGTCGTTCAGGTAGCCGCGGATCACGGCGTAAACGATGGCCACCTGACAGCCCACACGGACGGGAGCGCGGCGATCCTGCTTTAAGACCTCCACGATGCGCTCACCCAGCGCGAGGCGTGCCTTGGTATCGGCGTCCAGATCGCTTCCGAACTGAGCGAATGCGCGCAGCTCGCGGTATTGGGAATAGAGAAGCTTCAATTCACCCGCTACCTTTTTCATTCCCTTCAGCTGGGCCGAGCCACCGACACGGCTCACGGAGATGCCGGGATTGATGGCGGGCATAATGCCTGCGTGGAACAGCTCGGTCTCAAGGAAGATCTGACCGTCGGTGATGGAGATGACGTTGGTGGGGATGTATGCCGAAACGTCCCCCGCCTGCGTTTCAATGAGGGGCAGAGCCGTGATGGAGCCTCCTCCGTACTCGGGAGAAACGCACGCGGCCCTCTCCAGAAGGCGGGAATGGAGATAGAATACGTCTCCCGGGTAAGCCTCACGGCCGGGGGGACGGCGAATCAGAAGGGACAGGGCGCGATAGGCTACCGCGTGCTTGGAAAGGTCGTCGTAGATGATCAGGACGTCCTTGCCCTTTTCGCGGAAGTACTCCGCCATAGCACAGCCCGAGTAGGGTGCAATGTACTGGAGAGGCGCAGATTCCGAGGCGGCGGCGGAGACGATGATGGTATACTCCATCGCTCCTCCCGCTGCAAGCTCACCCGCCAGCTGCACCACGGAGCTGTTCTTTTGCCCGATGGCTACGTAAATGCAGATCACGCCGGTATTTTTTTGATTTAAGATGGTGTCGATGGCGATCTCGGTCTTACCGGTCTGGCGGTCGCCGATGATCAATTCTCTTTGACCCCGTCCGATGGGGATCATACTGTCGATGGCCTTGATGCCCGTTTGCAGAGGAACCGAAACACTCTTTCTTTCAATGATGCCCGGTGCCTCGGATTCGATGGGGCGGGAGGCGGTCGTTTCCACGGGGCCCTTTCCGTCGATGGGCTCACCGAGGGCGTTGACCACCCGTCCGAGAAGAGCCTCTCCCACGGGAACCGAGAGAACCTTGCCCGTGCGCCGAACCGTCGAGCCCTCCTTGATTTGGTTGACGTTGGAAAGCAGAGCAACGGAGACCGTTTCCGTTTCCAGATTCTGAGCCATACCGAAGCTTCCGTCCTCAAATTCCAAAAGCTCACTGGCCATACAGTCCCGCAGTCCCCAGACGCGGGCGATTCCGTCTCCGACCAGAATGACGGAGCCCGTCTCCTTCATCTCGATACCGGAGCGATAGTTTTTAATTTGTTCTTTGATGATACTGCTGATTTCTTCGGGTCTTGTACTCATGAATGGATTACCCCCTTGATCTTGTGCAGGTGGTGCCGCAGACTGCCGTCCAGCACCCTTCCGTCCATTTCCACCACAAAGCCGCCCAAAAGGGCCTTGTCGATGCGGTATTCTGCCTGAACCCGCCCCGAGGAGAGGGTCTCGAGCTTTTGAATGAGCTTTTCCTTTTCCTCCTCGGTGAGGGGGACGGCGCTGGTGACGGTGGCGAGAACCTGATGCTTTGCGGCATCATAAAGCTCCCGATAGGCCAGGATCGACTCGCAGAGCTGCGGGATCCTGCCTTTTTCGCACAGAAGCTTTAAGTAGGAAAGGACGTGCTCGGGAAGACGCTCCCCGAACACCGTATCGATCACCTCAAGCCGCTCCCTTACGGGTATGTTCGGGGAGCCGAGGAGCGCACCGAGCTCCGGTGCGTCCCGAAAGGCATCCTCTACGACTTGCAGGGCCTCCAGATACGCCTCCTCTTTTCCCACCTCGCAGGCGATTAGGAACAGAGCGCTACCGTATTCTTTACTGATCTCATTCATCCCGTTCACCTATTTTTTCGATGTAGGAATCGATCAGTGCGCGGTGATCCTCGGTCTTGACCTCTCTCTCCAGAAGCTTTTCTGCCAAAGCTCCCGAGACGGAGACAATCTCCCGTTTGATCCCGTCGCTTGCCTTTTTGTGCTCCAGCTCGGCCTCGGCCTTGGCCGTGCGAAGGATGCCCTCCGCCTCCTTTTTGGCCTCGTCGATCACACGCTCCTTGCGGAAGGTGGCCTGATCGTTTGCCCGTTGCAGGATCTCGTCCGCACGCTGCGAGGCCTCCGAGAGCTTTTCCTCCCAATCCCGTCGGCTTGCGTCGGCCTGCTCCAGAGCCTCGTCGGCCTTTTCATATTGGCTTTCCAGCTCCTGACGGCGCTTTTCCAGCACCGTCGTTACGGGCTTATAGAGAAATTTTTTCAGGATCCAAAAAAGGAGAACGAGGTTTGCCAGAGAAATCAAAATCTGCCATAAATTGACAGAAATGATATCTAACGTTTGCATAAGTCCTCTTAGCTCCTTATCCGATGGCGTTGATCAGGACGTTGACCAGCATACCGGGAGCCACGAAGATGAGCAGGATGGCGATGACCAGAGAGTAGATACCCGTGGTCTCCGAAATGGCACATCCCATAATCATCGTTGACGTGACCGCACCCTTGCTTTCGGGCTGACGACCGATGGCCTCGCAGGCGCGGGAGACGGCATTACCTTCGCCGATACCGGGGCCGATGGCTCCGATGCCCATACAAATTCCTGCGCCGAGGGCACAGCATCCCAAAATGATTCCAATTGCAAGTTCCATAATCCGTTACCTCCAAAAATTAATTGTTGATTTGTAATTGTTTTTGTTTTTTGGCTTCTCTTTTTTTTCGTCTCTTTTCGTATTCCTCCTCAGGGAATGCCCCCGAGATGTTCAGCATGGTCAGCATCGCGAAGATATACGCCTGCATACAACCGCTGAAGATGTCGAAATAGACCGAAAGAATCGCGGGAAGTCCCACCTGCAGGAAGGGAATCTCTCCCAATATGCCGGGCAACCACCCGAGGAGGAGAGAGGAAAGCCCCTGCAATGCGGCGGAGATGAGCACCGCCACCACCGAGCCGGACAGGACGTTTCCGTAATGACGGAAGGCCATGGAGACAGGGGTCGCGATCTCCCCGAGCACGTTGAGCGGAGCCATAATGAAGATCGGCTCCGTAAAGCCCTTCAGATAATGGCCGAGGCCTCCCTTAAGCTTATAATAGGTGATGAGGATGAACACCAAAATCGCCCAGCCGGCCACCACGTTGATGTCTGAGGTGGGGGGGTACAGACCGACCAGCGTCAGAAGGCTTGAGGTGGCTGACAGCGCCAGAATTGCCATTATAAAGGGGGCAAAGGCGTGGAAATAACCCCCCATATTCTCCTGAACGAGTCCCTGCACCTTTTCCACGGCCCACTCCAGTGCCAATTGGCGCTTTGTTTTTGCCTTGACCGCGAGCCCGTGGGTCATATAAAGGCAGAGCCCGAGGATGGAGATCAAAAGCATCCAGGAGTTGACCTGCGACTCCGTAACGGGCAGATCCTGCAGGGGCATCGGCACGGTGAAGTATACTCTTGCACCGGAGATGCTGATCCCCTCGCTCGGGGTATTCGTCAGGATCTTCAGCACCGCGCAAAACGCGATGGGCAGGATCATCATCAGGATCAAAAGCCAGTCCACCACCGCAAAGCGGCGGCTTTTTTCATTCATAACAGTATTCCTCCCGTTCCGATATAGGATTTCGATTCACTGCTTTCCGAAAAACGAGCGAAACGCGATGGCAATGCGGGGAAACAGCATTGGGATCGCCACTGCCCAAAGCTGAAAGACGGGGACGGTCGCCCCGATGATGAGTACGACGGCAAGAAAGAGAAGGCGATAGGTGTGGGAAAGCTGCATTGCCGCCTTGGCCTCCTTGGGCTCCTTTTCCAGAGCTTTCTGAATGGTGTAGCCCATCAAGAAGAAATTCAGGATCACGGCACCGCCCCCCAGGAGATTTCCCAAGAGAACCCTGTAGTCCCACCTTCCGATCAAAAGAAAGACCGCCTGCATCAGAACGCTGAGGATCAGCACCCAAAGGGAGACGTACTGCGTCTCCTTTCGCACCGTTTCATCGATTTTTTTCATTTCAGCTCCCAAAAAACAAAGTGGAACCAACGTCCTCTGCAGTCAGCTGGTTCCATTCATTTTCAATATCCGATTGTTCTTATTTTAATATGATTTTCCCGAGATGTCAATACCTTTTGATGCTTTTTGCTTGGATGGAAAGCAGATTGCACCAACGGAAAAAGCGTGGCCTTTTCGCAAGGTCAAGCCTGATTCATCGGATGCGCCGTTTCGCCGTTTGCGGTGCCCGAAAAAGTCTGCGGCGGGCTTTCGCCCTTCACCCTTGCCTTTTTCGACCGCGGCACCCACTTAGCCTTCGCTCCTTCCACTCTGTGGCGCTCAGGCACGTGCCCCAGGGCACGCGACCCGTGCCTGCGGGTTCAAGCACATATACTCACAGCAAAACAAAAGACACCACTTTTGTGGTGTCTTTTGTTTTGGCAGGGGCTATGAAAAAGATATTTTTTGCGTTTTGCAATAAGGATTCGAACTCCCGCGTCCCCATCACGCCAAAGGCGTGTATATCATCCGCAACTTGTTGCGGTATATCATCAATGCGAAGCATTGTATATCATCAAGCCGCAGGTAGATGCACGCTG
>JAFVYT010000005.1 GCA_017508505.1 Clostridia bacterium | reverse complement strand
CGAGGGCCTCGGCACAGAGTCTTGCCTTGCGGTCAAGCTCCTTTGCCTTCGTTCTCAGAGTGCAGCCGGGATAATAACTGAAAACCATGATCTGTTCCTTTCGTTCCGTTACGCCATATCTTCGGGGCGGAATACTTCATCGAATTTCTCTGCGGTCAAAAAGCCGAGTGCCACGCAGGCCTCCTTCAGGGAGATGTCCTCCTTGAAGGCCTTCTTGACGGTCTTGGCGGCGTTCTCATACCCAATGTAGGGGTTGAGGGCGGTGACCAGCATCAGAGAGTTGTGGAGGTTGTCGTGCATCTTCTCGCGGTTGGCACGGATGCCCGTGACGCAGTTGTTGTTGAAGGAGACGATGGCCTCTGCCAGCAGTCTTGCGGACTGCAGGAAGTTGTAGATGCAAACGGGCATAAAGACGTTTAACTCAAAGTTGCCCTGGCTTGCGGCCATTCCCACGGCTACGTCGTTGCCCATAACCTGTACTGCCACCATGGTAACGGCCTCACATTGGGTGGGGTTCACCTTGCCGGGCATAATGGAGGAGCCGGGCTCGTTCTCGGGAATGAAGATCTCACCGATTCCCAGCCTCGGGCCGCTGGCCAACCAGCGGATGTCATTGGCAATCTTCATCAGGTCGGCGGCAAGCGCCTTCAGAGCACCGTGGGCAAAGACCAATTCGTCCTTGGAGGTGAGGGCGTGAAATTTATTTTCTGCAGTGACAAACCTCTTTCCGGTGATCTCGGATACGGCCTCGGCCACCTTGTCGTCAAAGCCTCGGGGAGCGTTCAGCCCCGTTCCTACGGCGGTTCCTCCGAGAGCCAATTCCTTTAAGTGGGGCAGCGCGTCGGAAAGGAGCGCCTTGTCCTTTTCAAGGCTGGATCTCCAGCCGCTGATCTCCTGAGAGAAGCGAATGGGCGTGGCGTCCTGCAGGTGGGTGCGTCCGCTCTTGGTGATGCCCTCGTTTTCCTTTTCCAGACGGAGCAGGGTGCCGATGATCAGATCCATAGCGGGGAAGAGCTTATCCTCGATGATCTCCACCGCGGCGATGTGCATCGCCGTGGGGAAGGTATCGTTGGAGCTCTGGGACATATTGATGTCATCGTTGGGGTGAAGCAGCTTTTCCCCGGCGATCTCGTTGCCGCGGTTGGCAATGACCTCGTTGGCGTTCATATTGGACTGGGTACCGGAGCCGGTCTGCCAGACCACCAGAGGAAAATGCTCGTTCAGGGCACCGCTCATCACCTCGTCGCAGGCCTTCGAGATGGCCTCCAGCTTCCGGGCGGTCATCTTCTCGGGCTTGAGTGCGTGGTTTGCCTTTGCGGCGGCCTTCTTGAGCACGCCGAAGGCACGGGTGATCTCACGGGGCATGGTTTCGATGCCCACGCCGATCTTAAAGTTTTCGTGGCTGCGCTCCGTCTGCGCCGCCCAATATTTGTCTGCAGGCACCTTGATCTCGCCCATAGAGTCGTGTTCGATGCGGTATTCCATAAATATTCCTCCAAACAGAAAATCGTGTAAAACAACACTTACCATTCTATACTCTTTCAATACTATCAAATTTTGAACCTTTTTTCAAGCGTCCAAGGTCGCAAAAACGCGAGATTTCAATGCAAAATTCGACATAGCCCCATAATTTTGACGATATGACTATATATAAAGGAAAAGAACACCCCGGGTGAGGTGTTCTTTTTTGTGCATATTTGCCAAGGACTACTTCTGTCTGTAATCGGAAAGGAAATCTCCCAGATCCTCCATCGCCCTTTTGAGCACCTCCTTCTCGGGGAGCATTACAATGCGGAAGTGATCGTTTCCCTTCCAGCCGAAGCCGGAGGAGGGGATAATCAGCAGATTTTTGGCGTGGAGCAGGTCCAATGCAAACTGCTTGTCGTCACGGATGTTGAATTTTTCCTTGTCCAGCTTCGGGAACAGGTAAAAGGCAGCGCGGTTCTTCACGAAGCTGATTCCGTCGATTGTCTCCAAAACGGAGCAGGTGGTCTCTCTTTGCTCGTAGAGCCTGCCTCCGGGCTGAAGCATCGCACGGGTGGAATCGGGATCGGCCAGAGCCGCGGGCACGGTCAGCTGTGCCAGCGCGTTGGAGCAAAGGCGCATGGAGCAGAGCTTGGTGATGGCCTCCTCCAAGGGCTCGCGAAGCTCCCTCGGGCCGGAAAAGACCGCCCAGCCGCAGCGAAAGCCGCAGACCACGTGGGATTTGGAAAGTCCGTTGAAGGTCACGGTCAGAAGGTCGGGGGCAAGAGAAGCGGGAGAGTGCGCCTCAAGCCCGTCCATCACAAGGCGATCGTAGATCTCATCGGAAAAGACAGCCAGATTCTTTTCTTTTGCAATGGCAAGGATCGCCTCCAGCATTTCTTTGGAATAGACGGCACCCGTGGGGTTGTTGGGGCTGATGATCAAAATGGCACGGGTCTTGTCCGTCACCTTTCTTCGGATGTCCTCGGGGTCGGGCATCCACTCGTTTTCCTCGTCACAGCGGTAGAACACGGGCCTTGCTCCCGCAAGGTGTGCGCAGTTTTCCCAAAGGGAGTAATTGGGAGAGGGAAGCAGGATCTCGTCTCCGTAGCTTAAATACGAGAGACAGACCATCTGTACCGCCTCGCTGACGCCGTTGGAGAGGTAGATATCGTCCTCGTTGATCTCCCGGATGCCCTTTTTCAAATGGTAGGCAAGGATCGCCTCCCGCGCCTCCGGCATTCCCTTCAGATCACAATAGGCTACGGCCCGATCCATCCCCTCCAAAAGGGCGCTCCGAACCGAGTCGGGCATGGAAAAGCCGAAGGAGGCAGGATTGCCGGTGTTGAGCTTCAGCACCTTTTTTCCTGCCGCCTGCATCCGCAGGGCCTCCTCGTAAACGGGACCGCGAATGTCGGAATGGACCAGGGTGAGCTTATCGGAAACGGTGGGGTGATTCATAGGATTGCCTTTCTGAAAAAAATAGATCGTTAATTGATAACGGAATCTACTATACCACAAAAAATATCGTTTTGCAATAGATAAACCGAAAAAAATTCGGTTGAAATATGAATATTTAGAAAATTTTATGACACTTTTGGTCCGCAAAGGAGAAGAACAGCCTG